>JAKBCP010000214.1 GCA_021807645.1 bacterium | reverse complement strand
CGAACAAGCTATTGCGGCTCGCCGGCAAAATGTATCTGCAGCTAGCGGAGGAATCGAAGCAAGGGAAAGAGATCGCCGATGCCTATGTCAGTGCAGCGAAGTGCTTCTTACTCGCCGGAAATTTGCAGCTCGCAAAAAAGTCGGTGTCGATAGCCGAGTCGATGACCTCGGTAATTGGGGACGACCGTCCCTCGTCAATCCTCTAAGAGCGTGCGTTCGCTTCTGCTCACCGAAGGGACTTACCCGTACGTCCGTGGTGGAGTCTCAACGTGGTGCCACTCCTTTGTATCCGGATTATCGGAGGTGGAGTTTACCGTTTACGCATTGGTCGGAAACCCATCGAACGCCACCGAGTACGTTCTGCCGCCGAACGTCGTGCGGACGATCGCGATGCCGCTTTGGGGGCACGAGCGGATGGATGAATATAGCGGTGACGATCTCCGGTCCGAGGGGCGGCGAGATCGCCGCGCGCTGCGCGATGAATTCGTCCCCTTATTCGCCGCCTTCCTTGACGAGATATCGCGAGGAATGGAGAGCGCGCATCCGCAACGTCTGGTCGATACGATCGGCCGACTCTATGAGTATTTTCGTCGCCACGACTACGACTGGACGATGCGACGGGAGGAAGTGTGGAACGTTACGCTGGCACAATTTCGCTCCAGTGCCTGGCACGACCGGTTCATGTCGGCCCTAGAAGCGATCGAACTCACGCGCTCGTTCTATCGCTACCTCGCGCCGCTTGCCGTCGAGATCCCGCCCAGCGAGATCGTGCATACAAGTGCGGCCGGGCTCTGCGGTCTCGTTGCGGTTGCTGCAAAGAGTGCGTTAGGATACCCCGTGATATTAACCGAACACGGCGTCTATCTGCGCGAGCGCGTGCTCGAACTCGCACGCGCGGGGGTGCCGTTCTCGGATCGAACGATCAAGAAGAATCTCTTTTCGGCGGTGGCGAGAGCGACCTATGCCGTCGCCGATATCATCGCTCCGGTCTGCAGTTATAACGCGACCTGGGAACGTTTCTACGGCGTTCCGAACGATCGCATTATGGTCATCTATAACGGCGTCGACGAGCGGCGGTTCGAGGATCGCCACGTCCGCCCGGAGCGACCGACGGTGACGGCGATGGTGCGTATCGATCCGCTAAAAGATATCGAGACGCTCGTTGCAAGTGCGCCGTTCGTGCGCGATCGCTTCCCCGATGTCGTCTTCGATATCTGGGGGCCGATTCACGACGAAGCCTATAACGCCCGCGTCGTCGATCTCGTCCGCTTGCTGGGGCTGGAGGAGTGCGTGCGTTTTCGCGGATCGACCTCGGATCCCGCAGCGGCCTATGCCGAGGCGAGTGTCGTTGCACTCTCGTCGATCTCCGAAGGCTTCCCCTACTCGGTGATCGAGGCGATGATGTGCGCGAAACCGGTCGTCGCGACCGACGTCGGTGGCGCGCGCGAAGCGATCGGCGACTGTGGTACCGTCGTGCCGCCGAAACGCCCGCAGCGCCTCGCCGAAGCGCTCTGCGAGATGCTCGCTCGCCCCGAAGAGGCGGTGGCGCTGGGAAAGCGCGCCCGCGAGCGGGCGCTCGAGTTCTTTACCTTGCGCGGTTGTATCGAGAGTTATCGCGCGCTTTACGCTGAAGTATCGTCGGCGGCGAGTCTCGGAATCGAAGCATGAGCGAAGGTCTGGATGCATTTGAACCGTTCGAGCGCCGCGAACATGCCGTCGAGTCCGCCGCGCGCACCATCGTCGCGCTCTCGCGTCGCGACCGGTTCGGCATCGGCTGGCGGCCAAAGGGCGTCGACGAAGTCGCGATTCTTTTGGAATCGCTCGGTTATAGCCCGGAGGTCGTGGCGGAGCTCTGGTACCCCGATCTTTTTGCCCTCGCGCACGACGTCAGCGCGGCCGTCAATCGGTACGTTACCGATGAAGAGCGTCGCGAGCCTCCGACGCTGGACTGGTTTACGCAGACCTGCCGCGATTACGCGATCGGCTCGCTCTATTCGGCGCCCTGGATCGTTGCGGTTATCGGATTGGCGATCTTCGGCGCTTCGTTGTGGTCGAGTCTCTCGACGCCGCTGCACCTCGCAACGGCGATCGCTCTGGGAGTCTATGCCGCGCAGATCGTGAGTGGTTTTTTCTCGCAAGGAATCGCGCGTCGCCTGACGTTTTATTTCCTCCAATCGAACGATGCGCTCATGGCTTGGACGGTGAGACGTTTCGTCGTCGCGGGACTCGTGACGACAGCGCTCGTTTCGGCTCTCGTCTTCGTCGTGTTGCTCCCGATCGTTCGCGTTTCCGACGCGACGTTGGCGGCGCTCTTTTGCGCGGGAACGGCGATCTTTCAACTCGCACTCGCGCCGCTCTATACCTTGCGGCGCTTCTCGTGGATCGTTGCACTGGCGGTCCTTGCGACCGGGATCACCGGGGGTACGTTCGTTTTCGCCTTTCATCGGCACGTCGATCTTCCATGGGAACCGGCGACGCTTGCCGTCGAGGTCGGGATCCTCGGGGCGGCGGTCCTTGCAGGGACGATGACCTGGCTCGCGCGACGTGCGGCGGCGACGAGTGCGCCGGTGCCGCCGGCGCTTGGCTCCATCGTACGGTCGACCTTGCCGTACGCGGTATTCGGAGCGCTCTATTTTACCTCGATCCTGATCGACCGTGTCGCCGCCGGGGTCGCCGCTGCAAATGGGCACGGGTTTGCGTATGCCTCGGCATACGAACTCGGTGCCGATATCGCTCTGCTCGCAATATTACCGGTCGTCGGAGTGATCAACGTGATGCTCGAAGCCTTGCCCCGCCGCATCCTGAAAGGCGCCGAGGGGGCGATCCGTGATTTGGAAAAGTTCGACCGTTCGATGTTACGTTTTTATGCCTGGGGAATACTTGCGGTTGCGGCGGCAACGTTGCTTGCGGCGGCGCTCGGCGAACTCGTGGGCTCGCGCTTGATTCTTTCGGCGCGTCTCGGCACCGGGGGTGACGCAGCGCTCTCGCTGACCGTGCTGCGTTTCGCTATTCCGGCCTACGGTCTGGTCATGCTCGGGCTGCTCAACACGCAATTGTTG
>JAKBCP010000007.1 GCA_021807645.1 bacterium | reverse complement strand
CGCATACCCCGACAGGACGAGGCGATCGAGGTCATCACCCGGGCGATCCGTCGCTCGCGCGCCGGCCTCAAGAATCCGAATCGACCGATCGGCTCGTTCATCTTCCTCGGCCCCACCGGCGTCGGCAAGACCGAGGTCGCGCGAAGCCTGGCGGAGTTTCTCTTCGACGACGAAGAGTCGATGATTCGCATCGATATGTCGGAGTACATGGAGAAATACTCCGTCTCGCGCCTGGTCGGAGCGCCTCCGGGATACGTGGGCTACGAAGAAGGCGGACAGCTCACCGAGGCGGTGCGTCGCCGCCCCTATGCCGTCGTGCTGCTCGACGAGATCGAGAAAGCACACCCCGACGTATTCAACCTCTTGCTGCAGATGCTCGACGACGGGCGTCTGACCGATAGTCAAGGGCGGCAGGTCGACTTCAAAAATGCCGTAGTCATTATGACCAGCAATATCGGTGCGACCGGCATGCAGACGACGACCGATATCGGTTTCCGGCCGCAGAAGATCGATGCTGACGAAGGCAATAAGGCCTACGAGCGCATGAAGAGCAAAGTGCTCGAAGAGGTCAAGCAATCGTTCCGACCGGAGTTCCTCAATCGCATCGACGAGCTCGTCGTCTTCCATCAACTGACGCGCGAGCAGATCGAAGAGATCGTTGGGCTGGAGCTGGAGAAAGTTATGCGCGAGGTCAAAGCGCAGGATATGCATCTCCGCGTCACCGACGCAGCGAAAGGCGTCTTGGCCAAGAAGGGTTGGGATCCGCAGTTCGGTGCGCGGCCATTGCGTCGCGCGATTCAGCGGCTCGTCGAGGACGAACTCGCCGAGGAGATGATTCGCGGCAATTTCACCGCCGGCGATACGATACTCGCCGATATCGATCCGGAGAACGCGGAGAAATTGCGCTTTAGCAAGATTCCGTCGGTCGAACCGCCGACCGCCCCGCCGGCCGAAGCTGCGCACGCATAATCGGCGCACCCGTTCCTCGCGGGGCTAGCGTGGCTCGGGTCGATGCGAAGTCGGTACTCCTCGTGCGGCTTCTCGGTGCGCTCGACGAAGGCTGTTATTCATTCGATGGATTGCGCGAGCGCATCGCTCAGGACGGCGCGCTTCCCAGCCCACGCTCGTTGCGCCGCTATCTCGCCGTTCTTGCCGATGCGAATTTCCCGTGGTTTTACGACCGCGCACGCGGCGTCTATCGCTTCGTCGACGGATATTCGCTGCGCGCCCTGAAACTCGATCGCGGAGAGATCTTCGGCCTCGTCGCGCTCCGTTCGTTAGCGAAGTCGCTCGGCGGCTCGGTCGGCGCCGCGGTCGATACACTCGCGCGTCGCGTCGTCGCCTCAGGTGCGGGGCAGGCGACCGAGCTTCACGATCTTCCGTTCGGAATGCCGTTGCCACACGCGCAACTCGACGAACGTACGGAGAACGTGCGCGAGGTTCTCGCAGCCGCCGAGCGCGATCGTCGCGTCGTTGCAATCGAATACGTCGACCGTTACGGGAAAAGCAGTACGCGCGATATCGAACCCTATGGCCTGATCGTCGCCGGCGGACGCTATTATTGCGTCGGGTACGACCGCATGCGGCGCGCGCGGCGGACGTTCGCACTCGACGGGATGGAATCGGCTCGCCTGACATCCCGCACCTACCAGCGCCCCGCCGAGTTCGATTTGGAGAAATGGATGTCGAGCTCGATTTCGGGGTTGATGACCGGAGAGGCCGCCCACGAGGTCACCATCCGCTTCGATCCAAGGATCGCGAAAGCCGCGGTCGCGGCATCCTCCCGGCTCGACCGCGATCTCACGAAAAACGCGGATGGGAGCGTCGAACTGCGGCTTCGCGTCGCCGATCTCGACGAATTACTGCGTTGGGTATTGGGCTGGGGGAGCGAGGCGCGGCTCGTCAGCCCGGAGAGCGCGGTGCTTGGAATGCGCCGCTTGCTTTCCGAGATCGGTCGTTACTACGACGGCGCCCCCGATATGAGGTAAATGACGCAGCGCGCCGAAGGCTACGCGTCGATGAAACGTACGATCACCTTCGCCGCTCTCGTCGGGCTCGCGCTCTCGCTGCTCGCGCCGAAGCCTGCCTATAGCTTTTTCGGCGGCCTGCCGATCGACGGCATTCGTTGCGATGCAACCGAAGGCGTCGTCCTCCATATTCACAGCCATCTGCAACTTGTCGATCGCGGGCGTAACGTCGTGCTTCCGGCGTATATCGGCATGCCGTCCGTGCAGCCGGCGTGTCTCTACTGGTTGCACACGCACGATGCAAGCGGAATCATCCACATCGAATCGCCGACCAAACGGCCATTTACGCTCGGTGAGTTTTTCGACGTCTGGGGAAAGAGCCTGAGTTGGAGTTCGGCCGGGCCGCTTCACGCGCCGCGCGGCGCTCGTCTGCGCATTATCGTCAACGGTCGTCTCTGGCATGGGCGCTCGCCGCGCGCGATTCTCCTTCGCAACCACGAAGATATCACGATCGAAGTCGGGCCGCCGTTCGTCGCACAGCGCCCGTTTAACTGGTCGGGGATGTAAGGAATCGCGATGAGTGGAGCATCGACTACCGTCGAACTCGACGGACGCCATCTCTCGCTCGAGAGCATCGCGGCCGTCGCCGAGGGAGGGGCGAACCTACGCGTCGCCGATGAAGCGATGGCGCGGGTCGCGCGCGCGCGAGCGTTCGTCGAGGAGCGTTTCGCCGACGGCGACGCGATCTATGGCGTCACGACGGGCTTTGGTCGACTCGCGAACGTGCAGATCGACCCTGCCGATGCCGCATTGTTGCAACTCAATCTCGTGCGTAGCCATGCGGCCGGCACGGGCGCGCCGCTCGAGGAGCGCTACGTTCGTGCGGCGAGTATCTTGCGCGTGAATTCGCTCGCTGCGGGACACTCGGGCATCGCGCCCGCGACGCTTTCGCTCTTGGTAGAGACCCTCAATCGCGGGGTGACGCCGGTTGTCCCCATGCAAGGTTCGGTTGGGGCGAGCGGCGATCTCGCTCCGCTTGCGCACATGTCGCTCTTGCTGATCGGCGAAGGCGAAGCATTCTACCGAGGCAATCGTATGCCCGCCGCGGAGGCGCTTGCGAAAGCGGGGCTGCGCCCGGTGACGCTCGGCGCAAAAGAAGGGCTTGCGCTCATTAACGGGACGCAGGTGATGACGGGCATCGCCGCACTCTCGCTTCTGCAAGCGCAGCGCCTCGCCGATAGCGCCGACCTCATCGCCGCGATGTCGCTGGAGGCGTACCTCGGTACCGATGCGGTCTTCGACCGACGGATCAACGCGTTACGTCCGCATCGCGGGCAGCGCATCGTCGCGGCGCGGTTGCGTCGTTTCCTTGAGGGCTCGGAGATCATGCAGTCGCATCGTGCGTGCGGCCGCGTCCAGGATCCCTATTCGTTTCGCTGCATTCCCGTCGTTCACGGTGCGGTGCGCGATTCTATCGAACACGCGCGCGCGGTTGCGGAGATCGAAGCGAATTCGGTAACCGATAATCCGCTGGTCTTCCCGGAGGACCGTGCATTTCTCAGTGGTGGGAACTTTCACGGTGAGCCGATTGCCTTGGCGATCGATTTCTTAAAAATGGCGATCTGCGAGATCGCATCGATCTCGGAGCGCCGCTTGTATTTGCTGCTCAATGCCGCAGATCGCGATCTCCCGCTTTTCCTCGCGCGCAAGAGCGGCCTTGAATCCGGTCTGATGATCGTGCAATACGCTTCGGCGGCCCTGGTGAACGATAATAAAGCGCTCGCCTGGCCGAGTAGCGTCGATTCGATCCCAACCTCGGCGGGGCAAGAGGATCACGTCAGCATGGGCATGACCTCGGCGAATAATCTCGTTCGCGTGCTCGAGAACGTGGAGGGCGCGCTTGCGTGCGAATTGCTCGGCGCGCTCGCGGCAACCGATTTCCGTCGTCCGTTGCGCAGCGCGCGCGCGACCGAGGAGCTTTACGAACTCGCACGCAAAGAGATCGCACCGCTCGTCGGGGATCGGTCGCCGGCGCCCGACATCGCGGCCGCACGTTCGCTGATCCGCTCCGGCGCCGTCGCTCGAATTTTCGCCCGAGAATTCGATGCGTAGCGTATAGCTTGCGAAGCGCGCGGATATCTTCCGCAGGCTTCGAATGGGGATTCCTGCAAATAGGTACGCTCGAGAGGAGAGGTTTATGAGTATGACGCTGTCGGGTCCACGGCCGGTTCGCGCCGCACGCGGAACGGAGTTGACGTGTCTGGGATGGCCGCAGGAAGCGGCGCTGCGCATGCTGATGAACAACTTGGATCCCGAAGTCGCCGAGCGCCCCGACGATCTCGTCGTCTACGGCGGGAGCGGACGCGCGGCACGCTCGTGGGAGGCGTTCGATGCCCTCGTACGGACGCTGCGCCGACTAAAGAGCGATGAAACGATGGTCGTGCAGAGTGGGAAGCCGGTTGCGGTTTGGAAGACGCACGAGCGCGCGCCGCGCGTCTTAATCGCGAACAGCAATCTGGTGCCGAAGTGGGCCGACTGGGAGACCTTTCGCTCGCTCGAAGCGCAGGGATTGACGATGTACGGCCAGATGACGGCGGGCTCGTGGATCTATATCGGCACGCAGGGGATCGTCCAAGGCACCTACGAGACCTTCGCGGAGCTTGCGCGCCAACATTACGGTGGGACGCTGCGCGGCCGCGTAGCGCTGACCGCCGGTATCGGCGGAATGGGCGGCGCCCAACCGTTAGCGATAACAATGTGCGAGGGCATTGCGTTAGTCGTCGACGTCGATCGGGCGCGGCTCGAGCGTCGGCGCGACTTGCGCTATCTCGACCTCGTGGTCGATTCCCGCGAAGAAGCGCTCGCACGCGTCGAACGGGCTCGTCGTGCCGGCGAAGCGATCTCGGTCGGTTATCAGGGAAACGCCGCCGATGAATTCGCGGCGCTCTTTGAGGCGGGCCTCCGCCCCGACGCCGTGACCGACCAGACCTCCGCTCACGATATGCTCAATGGTTATGTCCCGTCGGGCTTGACGCTCGCCGAAGCCGAGGCGTTGCGCGCCGGCGACCCGGCGGAGTACGAGCGACGCAGTTACGAAACCGCCGGTCGTCACGTCGAAGCGATGCTGCGCTTTCTCGATGCGGGCGCAATCGTCTTCGATTACGGGAATAATCTCCGCGAAGCGGCGAAGAAGGCCGGCGTTGCGCGTGCCTTCGATTTCCCGGGCTTCGTCCCGGCCTTTATTCGGCCGTTGTTCTGTCGCGGAAGCGGCCCGTTTCGATTTGCCGCACTCTCCGGCGATCCGGCCGATATCGCCCGTTGCGATCGCGAGCTGCTCGCGCTCTTCCCAGAAGACGCGCATCTCCATCGCTGGATAACGATGGCGCGCGAGCGGATTGCGTTTCAAGGATTACCTGCGCGTATCTGTTGGCTCGGTTATGGCGACCGTGCGAAGGCCGGGCTTGCGTTTAACGATCTCGTCCGCCGCGGCGAACTCTCCGCGCCGATCGTTATTGGACGCGATCATCTCGACACGGGCAGCGTCGCCTCGCCGTATCGCGAGACCGAGGGGATGCGCGACGGGAGCGATGCGATCGCCGATTGGCCGATTCTCAACGCTCTCCTCAATACCGCAGCGGGCGCGCACTGGGTGAGTTTCCATCACGGCGGCGGTGTCGGCATCGGATACAGCCTCCATGCCGGTATGGTCGTCGTCGCCGACGGTTCGCGCGACGCAGAGGAGCGCTTGGGCGCCGTCCTGACGACCGATTGCGGGATGGGCGTCGTGCGGCACGCCGATGCGGGGTACGAACTCGCGATCGAAACCGCCGATGAGAAGGGTATCGATTGGCGGCTTTAGCACCGCTCCTCGTGCGTGCGCGCGCGCTAATAACGTGCGATAGCGATCTACCGCAACAGGGGATTAGCTTCGAGGATCTCGGCATCGTCGAACGGGGGGCGATCTTCGTTCGCGACGGACGGATCGCCGCGCTCGGCGAACGCGCGTCGGTGGAACGCGTCGCCGCCGCCGAGGACTGCGAGCTCCTCGATCTCCCCGATGCGGTGCTCGTTCCCGGTTTTGTCGACGCGCATACGCATCCGCTGTTCTCGGGAAATCGAGAGCCTGATTTTCAGGCACGGCTGCGACACGAACCCGCTCCGCTCGGTATGCTCCACACCGTCGAACGCACGCGTGAAGCGCTACTCACCCCGGGGCCTTTCTGGAGCGGTGACGTCGCTCCGCGTCTGCGAGCGATGCTCGCGCATGGAACGACGACCGCAGAAGTAAAGACCGGGTACGCGCTCCACCGTCCCGGCGAACTCGAACTGCTCGATCTACTGGATCGCGCACAGTCCGACGAGACGTTACCGCGCATCGTGCCGACCTTTCTCGGCGCTCACGCGCTTCCACCGGAATTTCCCGATGCCGAAGGCTTCGTCGATTACCTGATCGACCAATGCCTGCCGTTCGCGCGCGTGCACGGCGCGCGTTATGCCGACGCATTTTGCGAGCCGGGTTTCTTCTCGGCGGCGCAAACGCAACGCTACCTCGAAGCCGCCCGTCGTGCCGGCCTGCGGTTGCGCGTGCATTGCGACGAGATGGCGCACGGTGGAGCTGCGACGATGGCGCTCGCACTCGGCGTCGATGCGATCGATCACGGAAACTATATTACCGATGGCGACGCGCAACAGCTGAGCTCGAGCGAGAGCGTTTTGGTCGCATGCCCGGCGACGATCGATTATCTCGGGCTAGCGCGGCATGCCCCGGTTCGTGCGGTCCTCGAGGGCGGCGGGCGCGTTGCCTTCGCCAGCGATTTCAATCCCGGAACCTCGCCCTGCCTCAATCTCGCGCACGTAGCCTATCTCGGGCGGAAGATCTTCGGTCTGAGCGCCGCGGAATCGCTCGACGCGATAACGCGCCAAGCCGCCCGCAGCCTGCATATCGAGCGCGGAATCCTGCGCGTCGGCGGCGATGCGGACTTCGTCGCGCTAGGGATCGACGAACCCGACGAATTCGGCTGGTTGCACGGCGGTAATCTCGCGGCGCTGGTGGTTCGCGCCGGGCGGGTGTTGAAATGAGCGAGCTCTTTATCGCCGCGCGCGCGCTCGTCGCCGGCGAGGAGCGGCGCGAGTTCGCGTTTCTCGTCGAGAACGGCCGGTTTTCGAAGATCGGAGATGCAAAAAACCTCGCCCTCGAAGCTGCGCGCACCGGCACGAAGACGCGCCGGTTTCCCGAAGACCGCTTGCTCGTCCCCGGCTTCATCAACGGACATAGCCACGCCTATCAGGTGTTGCTGCGCGGTTGGGCCGACGACTGGAGTTTCGAGAAATGGCGCAGCGATGCGCTCTATCGCGTCGTCCCGCAACTGAGCGCCGACGATATTTACTGGGTCTTCGTTTTTGCATTTAGCGAGATGCTCGCCGCCGGAATTACCACCGTGGCGGAGTTTTTCTATCTTAACGGCATGGGGAATGCGCACGCCGAATCCGCGATCCGTGCCGCGCGCGAAACCGGAATACGCTTGGTCTTCGCTCGTACCTGGATGGATGCCGCCTACGCTCCCGACGCCTATCGCGAGACCATCGAAGAAGCCCGAACGCGCAGTCTCGAACTTTTAGCGGCGTATCCGGAGATTCACTTTTGCGTTGCTCCGCATTCGTTGCATGCCGCTTCGCCGGCGATGATCGAGGCGGCAGCGAACTTTGCCGCCGAGCACGATTGCATGTTGCACGTACACGTGGCCGAAGCGGCGTACGAAGGGGCGGCGACCCTCGCCGAGCACGGGGCGACGCCGGTACGTTTGCTCGATCGACTCGGGGCGCTCAACGAACGCTGCGTCGCCATTCATGCGATCTATATCGACGACGAAGAGAAAGAACTTCTCGCCGCGCGCGGCGCGCGCGTCATTCACAATCCGATGACCAATCAGTATCTCGGTGATGGGATCTGCGACATATCGGGCCTGCGCGCGCTCGGCGTCCCCATCGGCTTAGGAACCGATGCCGACGTCAAACCTTCGGCGATCGACGAGATGCGCGCCGCGTCGTTGCTGCAGAAGATCGCGCGCACCGACGGCGCGGCGTTCGGGGCACGCCCGGCGTTCGATTTGGCGACGGCGAGCGGCGCGCGCGCGTTGCGCGTCGATGCGGGGCGCTTCGAAGCGGGGGCCTTCGCGGATTTCGTCGTGCTCGATGCGCGCGCGATCGATCCCTGGGCGCCCGCGGTCAACGCCCTGGTCTATCGGGGCGAGGATGCGTGGGTTCAGGGGACCTTCGTAGGCGGAAAGCGCGTCGCGGGGCGCGATCCGAGCCCGGCAGCTAGCGCGGCGCGCGAACGCTTACGGGAGATCGCCGAACGCCTCGTGCCGTAGCAACCGCATGAAGACGCCGAAGCGCGCGTTGTTCTCCGGCGTCGAAGGCATCTCGGTGTAAACGACGATCGCCGCCCGTCGCCCGTCGCCGGTCGTGAGGATTCCGCCGTCATGGGTGACCTCGCTCGTGTCGCCGGTCTTATGGGCAAATCGGTCGCCCGGAGCGAGCCCGAGGCTCAACTTATCGTTCCAACGCTGATCGCCGAGCCACCCCTCTAACAGCTCCGCTCCGGGGAACGCGCGCTCCGCAATGAGGCGAAAGAGTCGCGCTGCATCGCGCACGGGGTGGGCGTTGCGATGCTCTCCGTCCCACTGCGGGTCGGCGATCAGCGGGTCGCTTCCGGAGAGCTTCCGATGGAACGCCGTTGCGGAGAGCCCGAGCTCGGCGCGAACGATCGCACTCGCCCGCTCGCGCCCCAGGCGATCGAAGAGCTCGTTGGTCGCGACGTTGTCCGAGCGATCGATCGCATAGCGGCAGAGCTCCTCGAGGCTCGCTTCGTAGCCGGGTTCGATCGGCGAAGTTGCGTCGTTGAGCGTGAGGTTCTCCCGGCGCACGGGGCGTCGCTCGTCGAGCCTCCGTTCGCCTCGCGCCACGAGCAGGAGCGCCGCCGCAGCGAGCGGGGTCTTGATCGTGCTCGCGGGGTAGATCGTGCGGTCGGCATCGAGCTCGCGGGACTCCCCCGGGGAAGCGATCGGCTCCCAGAGGATCGCCGGGCGGAGGAGCCCGGCGCGCCGCGCGCACTCACGAAGAAGGGGGCTTTCCATCGCTTCGTGCGCTTCCAAGATCGACACGTGCAACCCTGGCCGGCGGACGGGGTTAAAAGTGCGTGTAAGCACTTGCACGCAGGGCCCAAATACGTTACCCTACTTCCTGCAAGTACTTGCTTGCATAAAGGTATATGAAAACAAAAGAAACCAAAATCCAGGTATTCTCCAGCGATCTCCTCGATATCGGGCGGGACGAAGCGCATCTCGACTCGATCGTCGATCGCCATACCGAGCGCGTGGTCGTCGATCTCGCCGACCTCGCGAGCCTCGATGTCGGCCGGATGCGTAGCCTGGTCACGCTCTTGCGCCGGAGCCGCGACCACGGCGTTGAATTCTCCGTCCGCACCTCGCACGAAGATGTGCGACGTCAACTCGCGCTTACGGGCCTCGACCGCATCCTTGAGGTCGAGGGGGGAAGTGCGGCATGATCGCGCGGGTTGCGCTCTTCCTCGCTGTCGTTCCAGGGCTGCTCGCACTCTCCGCGCCGACGCAACCGCTGCGCCCGATGACTGCCGCGGCGATCGTCGACAAGATGCTCGACCGGAATCCGGGGCTTACGAGTTATCGCGCGCGCGTTCACGTCACGACGCACATGCTCTCGTTCCCGTTTCTCTCGCCGACGCTCGACGGCACCACCTATTACAAGCGCCCGAGTAAATTCGTGGTCGTCTTCGATCGCGTGCCGGCCTATGCCGCAGGCTTCTCGAAGATCTTTAATAACGTCGGTGATCCCGGCGGCTGGTCGAAAGATAATACCGTCTCGTATGCCGGTACGCGCGTCTGGAGCGGACGCCCCGTCTACATTTTAACGGTGGCGCCGCGCCAATACAGCGATATTCTTGCCTACGCTCATGCGATCGTCGACCCGGCAACCTGGGAGCTGGTCGAGATGACGTGGCACTATCGCAACGGCGGCACGATCTCGATGCGTCAATGGTATCGCCGCGAGAACGGTTACGACGTGCTCGCCGAACAGAGCGCCGAAATCAATTTTCGCGTTCGAGCGAGTTCCCACGCGACCTACGGGAAATATCAGATGAACGTGCCGATTAAAGACTCGGTCTTTACGGGGGCGAAGTGAGCGCGCACGTCGCCGCCCGATCCGAAGAGCGGCGTGCGGCAGGAACCGACGCGACGCGAGAGCGGATCCTTCATGCCGCTCGCGAGGTTGTCGCTCGCAAAGGTAAGCGCGCCGCCACGACGCGTGAGATTGCGGAGGTGGCCGGCGTCAATGAAACGACGCTCTTCCGGCATTTCGGGACGAAGGAAAACTTACTCTACGAGCTCGTCGAGTATTGCTGCCCGAGTACCTCGATTGACGAATTTACCATTTCATTGCGAGGCACGGTTGAGAGCGACCTTATGACGATGGGAGGCTTCCTCATGGAGCGCCTCTGGAACATGCGCGATATGGTCCGCTGGTCGATGGTCGAGGACGATTACGAAGCCAATGTCTACGGCTCGGCGACCTGGCGCCCGCAGAACGCAGTTCGCGAGGCCTTGGTCGCATTCATGGCTTCGCGCGTCGAACGGGGAGAGCTCGTCGGCAACCCTGAGGATCTTGCCGCTGTTTTCGGATCGATGATCTTCGCGCACGTTATGGGGCGGCAAAAATATCCCGACGTGCGTTTTTACGCAGACCAAGAGTACGGTTTAAGGATGTACATTCATATCTTTCTCAATGGAGCAAGGAACAAGTAATGGCAACGAATCTGCAGGAGAGCCCGAATGACTCGGCGGTGGAGGGAGCGGGTTCCGCTGAGGAGACCTCGCCGAATCAACCGCGGAAACGCGTCATTTTTGGCGTTCTCGGGACGATTCTCGCAATCGTGTTGCTGATTTACGGTGGTCGTTGGTATGCCTACGCGCGCGTTCATGCGGGCACCGAGGACGCGATGATCGATTCGGATGTCGTTGCGATCACCAGTAAAATCGGTGAGAAAATCGATTCGATCCCGGTGCAGACGAACCAGTACGTCCGCAAGGGACAGCTCCTGGTCGTCCTCGACAATCGCGACGAGCGACACCGCTTAGCGCAAGCGCAGGCGGCGTACGACCAAGCGCTCTCCACCGAGACCACGTTGGTGCAGCAGAGTCAGGGCGGCGTCGCGCAGGCGCAGGCGGGCGTCGCAAGCGCAGTTGCTTCGGTCCCTCAGGCCGAGGCGGCGTTGGCGCAAGCACAGGCGCAACTCGCTGCCGCAATCGCCGAAGTACCGGCCGCGCGCGCGAACTATGCGAAGGCCTCCGCCGATCTCGCCCGCGCGCGTTCGCTCGTTCGTACCGGCGACGTCGCGCGCCAAGAACTCGATTCAGCGCTCGCCGAAGAGGGAGCCGCCGCGGCTGCCCTGGCGAGCGCCCAGGCTGATGTCGGGGCGGCACGCGACGGCGTGCGGGCGGCCCGCGATCGCGTCGTTGCAGCGAAGGCCGGCATCGCCGGCGCGCAAGGCGGCGTAACGTCCGCCCAAGGGAAACTCGCACAGTCGAGCGATTCGAGCCAAGTGGTCGCGGCAAAGGCCGCACTCGATCTTGCGAAACTCAACCTGCAGTACACGCGGATATATTCGCCGATCGATGGATACGTCGGCGAGAAGAGTGCCCAGATCGGTCAAACGGTGAGCGCGGGGATGAACCTCATGACGGTGATTCCGTCGAAAGATATCTTCGTGACGGCCAACTATAAAGAGACGGCGGTCGGCGCCATCCACGTCGGCCAAGAAGCGGATATTTTCGTCGATGCCTACCCCGGGCACACCTTCCACGGGCATGTGATTTCGATCAACCCGGCATCGCAGAACACCTACGCGCTGATCCCCTCGCAAAATGCAACCGGCAACTTCGTCAAGGTGACCCAACGGATCCCCGTGCGCATCTCGATCGATGATTTCAATCCGAAGATGCCCTTGCGTCCGGGCATGAGCGTTGAAGCGGACGTAAAGGTTCGCTAATGTCTGCCTCGCCGCAGAGTAGCGAATCGCCGCTGGTCGAGCACGGCTGGCGGCTTGCGGTGATCACGGTAGCCGTCATCACCGCAACGCTTTTGGAGATCGTCGACACGACGATCGTCAACGTCGCTTTGCCGAATATTCAGGGTAATTTTGGGGTCGCCGTCGATCAAGGCGCCTGGATCGTCACCGGATATATTATCGCCAACGTCATCGTCATTCCGATTACTCCGTGGCTACAGGGGCGTTTTGGAAGACGTCAGTATTTTACCGCCTCGATCGTCATTTTTACGATCGCATCGCTGATGTGCGGGCTCGCTCCCTCGTTTAGCTCGCTGGTATTTTGGCGCATCGTGCAGGGGCTCGGCGGCGGTGGACTGATCTCGACGTCGCAGGCAATCCTCCGCGACATCTTCGGCGTGCGCCGACAGGGGCGTGCGCAAGGCGTCTTTGCAATGGGGGTGATCGTAGGACCCGCCCTCGGCCCGGTACTCGGAGGATTCATTACCGATAATTTTACTTGGCGCTGGGCGTTCTTTATCAATCTACCCGTTGGAATTATCGCCGCGACATTAACGCTTCTCTACATGCGCAATCCCGCAAAGCCGCGTGCGATGGCGCTCGATTGGATCGGGTTGGCTTTCCTGGCGATGGGACTGGGTTCGATGCAATATGTGCTCGATCAGGGGCAGCAATACGACTGGCTGAGTAACTCGGCTATACGAACGTTTACCGGGCTCGCGATTCTCGGCATCATCGCGTTCGTGCTTTGGACCTTGCGTTCCCGACGGCCGGTGGTCGATCTGCACGTTCTCAGGATTCGCCAGGTCGCCGTCGGCAGCGTGTTAGGTGCGGTGCTCGGCATTAGCTTGTACGGATCGATTCTCGTGCTCCCGCAATATCTACAAAATTCGCTCGGCTTTACCGCGACGCTCTCCGGGTTGACGATTTTGGTCCGAGCGCTTGCGGTCATGCTCTTCACGCCGCTGACCGCTGCCCTTGCCGGGCGAGGAATCATCGACGTTCGCATATCGACGGGAATCGGTTTTGTGCTGCTGGGCATATCGAATTGGTTGCTCGCCGGAGTCACCACCCCGGAGTCGCAGTTTGGAACCTTGGTGCTCTCGCTCGTGATCAGCGGCATCGGGCTTTCACAGATTTTCGTGCCGCTCTCGATCGCGGTCATCGGCGGCGTGGCAGATAAAGACGTTGCCGCAACGTCGGCGTTCTTTAATCTCTCG
>JAKBCP010000213.1 GCA_021807645.1 bacterium | reverse complement strand
GCATACCCTGGAGTAATCCTACGTGAAGCAGGCTTTCCCTGGCATGGGCGGAAGCGAAGCCGACTTGTCATGGCACTCTCTTGCGGTATCGTCGGCCTTCCCAACGTCGGGAAATCCACCATCTTCAACGCACTGACGCGCTCGGCGCAGGCATTAGCGGCGAATTATCCCTTCGCCACCATCGAGCCAAACGTGGGGGAGGTCGCGGTCCCCGACGAGCGCCTCGCGGTGCTGGAGAGGCTGGTGAGCGCTCGGCGCATCGTCCCGACCACCGTCCGCTTCGTCGATATCGCCGGCCTCGTTCGCGGGGCGAGCACCGGGCAAGGGCTCGGGAATGCCTTTCTCAGCCATATCCGCGAGACCGATGCGATCGCCATGGTCGTTCGCTGTTTCGACGACGCGAACGTCACCCACGTCGAAGGGGGGCCCGACCCGGCGCGGGATATCGAGATCATCGCTATCGAGCTCGCGCTCGCCGATCTCTCGACGATGCGCAAGCGTCTCGATCGCTTGGACCGGGAGGCTCGTGCGAACCCCAAGCTGCGCTCGACATACGAGGCGGCGGCACGGCTGACGGCGGCGCTGGAGGAGGGCAGAGCCGCGCGCTCCTTCCCCGAGGGCTCGCTCGAACGCGAGGTCGCCCGCGAGAGCTTCCTGATTACCGCGAAACCGCTTCTCTACGTCGCCAACGTCGACGAGGCGCAGATTGCGACGGAGGGCCCGTATGTAGCGGCGGTCCGCGGGATCGCGCAGGGCGAGGGCGCGCAGGTCGTCGTTCTCTGCGGCAAGATCGAGGCGGAGTTTGCCGGCCTCTCCGATGAGGAGGCGCAGGCCTTCTGGGAAGAGCTGGGGATCGTGCGTCGGGGGCTCGACGAACTCGCGCTCGCCGCATTCGAGACGCTCGGGCTCATGACGTTCCTGACCGCGGGCGAGCAGGAGGTCCGCGCCTGGACGATCGAGCGCGGGACGCGGGCGCCCCAGGCCGCGGGCAAGATTCATAGCGATATCGAGCGCGGCTTCATTCGCGCCGAGATCGTTAGCTACGAGGACTACGCCGAGTTGAAAACCATGGATGCGATTCGAGCGGCCGGTCGCCTGCGGAGTGAGGGGAAAGAATACGTCATGCAAGAGGGCGACGTCGTGAACTTCCGGTTCAACGTCTAGTCCCGATCGCTTTGGTAAACCTAGCGGGTGCGACCAAAGTGCTCCAGGAACCGCCGAGAGCGAGCGCAAACGTGAATCGGGTTTGCTCTTTGCGCACATTAAGTCTTTAGGAGGCACCAGGTTTCTATGAGCACCTCGCCCCGCGATGTCTCGGTCTTCGGCGACGGGATCACGTACTTCAAGGAAGCGGCGGATATTCTCGAGCTCGATGCAGGGATGCGACTCATCCTCACGCACCCGGCTCGTCAGATCATTTTTTCGATTCCGTTCCAGCGCGACACCGGGGAGTTTGAGGTATTCACCGGATACCGCGTGCAATATAGCTTTGCGCGCGGCGCAGCGAAGGGCGGCATTCGCTATCATCCCGGCGTGACGCTCGACGAAGTGACGGCGCTGGCGTTCTGGATGACGTGGAAGTGCGCGGTCGTCGACCTGCCGTTCGGCGGAGCGAAGGGCGGCGTGACCTGCGACCCGGCGACGCTTTCGATGAACGAGCTCGAACGCATCACGCGCCGCTACGCAGCCGAACTCGTCGAAGTCGTCGGCCCCGATAAAGATGTCCCGGCACCCGACGTTAACACGACGCCGCAGATCATGGCGTGGTTCATGGACACCTACTCGATGCACGTCCGCCAGAACGTTCCCGGCGTCGTCACCGGCAAACCGCTGGAGATCGGCGGGTCGCGCGGGCGCGTCGAGGCGACCGGACGCGGCGTCACGATCTGCGCGCTCGATCAGATGGCGAAGATGGGCCTGAAGCCCGAGCAGAGCAGCATCGCGATCCAAGGTTTTGGAAACGTCGGCATGTATGCAGCGAAACTCTTCGCCGAACGTGGTTGCAAGATCGTCGGGATATCCGATGTCACCGGTGCCTATCACAACGACAAAGGCATAGACGTTGCCGCCGCGATGAAGCATACCGCCGAGCATCGCTCGCTCGAGGGCTTCAAGGGCGGAGATAAGATCAGTAACGGCGAGCTCTTGACCGCCCAGTGCGACGTGCTGGTACCGGCCGCGCTCGAGAAAGTCTTCACCGCCGAGAACGCCGCGAAAGTGAAAGCCAAACTCATCGTCGAGGGAGCGAACGGCCCGACGACGCCGGAAGCCGCGAATATCTTTAGAGAACGCGGCGTCATCGTGATTCCCGATATCATGGCCAACGCCGGCGGTGTTACCGTCTCGTACTTCGAGTGGGTACAAGACCGCATGGGCTACTTCTGGAAGGAGTCGGAGGTAAACGAGCGGCTCGAAGATACGCTGCTTGAGAATCTCCATCGCATCCAGGATTTCGCCAAGCAGCATAACACGACGCTGCGCATCGCAGCGTACTCCATCGCCATCGACCGCGTCGTCAAGGCGCTCCGCTTGCGCGGCATCTACGCCTAGTACGTCAATCGCGCAAAGCAAAAGAAGCGCCCCGCCGAATGTCGGCGGGGCGCTTCTTTTTAACCGTTCGTTCGCTAGTGTTGCGCGAACGGATCGGGGTAGTAGTATCCGGTCCCGTTATAGACGTTAATCGCGCTGACTTGGCTCATCGTCGTGCCGTAGGCGGTGTTGATGGTTTGGATGAACGCATTGGCGATGAGCGCGTAGCCGGTATCCGAGGGATGCAGGCCGTCGAAGCTCAGGATGCCGCCGCCGAATCCAAGCGTACAGCACTTACCGGGATTGATTGTTAGTGCTTGGAGGAAGTACGGGTTGGGGGTGCCGATCGCGCCCTTCCAGGAGAGATTATCTTCAAGCGTCTTCGTATCGACCAGCGGCGTGTTCGTCGCTTGTGCGGCGGCGAGGATGCCGTTGTTGATGTTATCGTTGACGCTCTGTACCTGTGCGGCCCACGCCGGCGTGAAGTAGTTTCCGCCGAGCCCGGTGCCGGCGCCGCTCGGATCGAGTTGCAGCGCGCCG
>JAKBCP010000212.1 GCA_021807645.1 bacterium | reverse complement strand
GTCGATCCGCGAGACAAAGCCTTCTGTACCGGCGAGCGTACGAGCGAGGGTTTCTTCCGCGTTCGCAACGGCATCGAGGCCTCGATCGCGCGCGGACTCGCTTACGCACCGCACGCCGATCTGCTCTGGGTCGAAACGTCGGAGCCGAATCTCGAGGAAGCCAAGCAGTTCGCCGACGCGATTCACGCGCGCTATCCGGGGAAATTGCTCGCCTACAACTGCTCGCCGTCATTTAACTGGAAACGCAAACTCGACGATACGACGATCTCGGAGTTCCGCGACCGTCTCAACGCGATGGGATATAAGTTCCAGTTCATAACGCTTGCGGGCTTCCACGCGCTCAACCACAGTTTCTTTACGCTCGCGCACGATTTCAAAGAACGCGGCATGAGCGCGTATGCGGAGTTCCAACAAGCCGAGTTCGCCGCCGAAGCGTTCGGATACACGGCAACGCGACATCAACGCGAAGTCGGGACCGGATATTTCGATGAGGTTGCCTCGGTGGTGAGCGAAGGGCAATCGTCGACGACCGCACTCCACGGCTCGACCGAGAGCGAGCAGTTCTACGACTCCGCCGTCCAGATCGCCGTCGGCGCGTGAACGTCGCCGCACCCGGGTTCGACCTAAAAGCCGATCTCGCCGAGGGTTTCGCCGACTTCTTTCTCCCGCTCCATCGGCGCTTCACCCCCGAACAACAACGTCTGGTTCGCGCGCGCGCCGAGCGGCTCGCGCGCGCCCATGCCGGCGATCTCCCCGACTATCTGCCGCCGTCGGCCGCTACGAGCGCGGATTGGCAGATCGAGCTTCCCGCATGGGCGAGCGATCAACGCAATCAAATGACCGGCCCTGCCGACGATGCCGAACTCGTCGTAAAAATGATCAATTCCGGCGCGCCCGGGATCATGCTCGATCTCGAAGATTCGATGGTGAACGAGTGGGAGCACCTTCTCCTCGGTCATCGCAACGTCGCCGCGGCGTTACGTGGAACGTTGACGTACGAAGATCGCAAGCGTGGAAAAATGGTAGGGATCGCGCGTCGCGATGCGGTCGTCTGGACGCGCGTTCGCCCGCTACACCTTTCGCAAGCGGGTATCGTCGATGAGGAATTGGCGAGCGCCTCGGTTTTCGACGTCGCCCTTTTAGCATATTCGCTCGAGCTCGACGAGTTGCCGCACGGACTTCTGCTCTACATTCCCAAAAGCGAATCCGCCGAGGAGGCGCTCTTCTGGCGCGATCTCTTTGCCGCCGTCGCCGCCGCGCGCGGTTGGCCGGGGAGCGCGATCTCCTGCATGGCGTTGGTCGAGGCGCATCCGCTCGCCTACGAAATCGAAGAATTCCTCTATAATCTTCGCGGCTCGATCCTGGGATTAAACCTCGGTCGATGGGATTATATGGCCTCGCTGATTCACTTCAATCTCAACGATCCTCGCTGGGTTCTGCCGGACCGCAATACGATTCCGCTCGACGTCGCTTTTTTTCAGAATCTTCGGACGCTTTTACCGCAGATCTGTCATCGACACGGTGCGCTGGCGATCGGCGGCATGACCGCGCTCTACCCAAGCCGCGAGGATGCCGCACTCAACGCCCGCGCGCTCGACGTTCTCGAGCGCGACAAACGGAACGAAGCGCTCTGCGGGATGGACGGTGCCTGGACGGGACACCCGGACCAAAACGCGATCGCCGTCGCACAATTTCCCGAACCGAATCAACTGACGTTCCGCAATCCCGATGCCGAGCGTCACCCCGATCTGCGGCCGGCGCCGATCGGCGTCGGGACGACGACGTTGGAAGGAACGCGGGCCGCGATTCGCACGGTGATCCGCTATCGGAAAGGCGTTCTCGACGGACGCGGCGCGAGTTTGATCGACGGCTACATGGAAGATCTCGCGACCGACCGCATCTACCGACTGATGATCGCGCAGCGGTTGCGTTTCCCGGGCGACTATACGCCGCGCTCGCTCGCCGATGCCTTCGACGAAGAGCTCGACGTGATTCTCACCTCGCTCCCGCCGCAGAGTTCGCGCGAGGAGATCGCCCGCTATCGGCGCGCGCGGCTGCTCGCCGAGCAGATGATTCTTACCGGCGCCTTCGATCCGCGTTAGCGAGCTGCGCCCTAGGTCGCGCAGCATATGAGGTCCAAGCCGAGGGGGAAGCGAAACTTCCCTCCTCTGCTTGGAGTACCGCCGATTATGAACGATCGCAACCTGCGACTTGCCTGGGTTGCTGCGGCCGTCACGTTCTGCATCCATCTCGTTGCGAATCCGCACTATGGTTTCTTCCGTGACGAGCTCTATTTCATCATTTGCGGCCGTCACCCAAGTTGGGGCTACGTCGATCAGCCGCCGCTCGTGCCGCTCATCGCCGCCGGTTCGCAGATCTTCGGCATCTCGTTGTTTGCCCTACGCGCAACGGCCGCACTCTGCGCGGCCGGCTCGATTTTCGTCACCGTTCGCATCGTCACGCATCTCGGCGGCGGCGCTTTCGCCGCGACGCTCGCCGCACTTGCTGCCGGCCTGACCCCGGTCCTTGCCCTCTTCGGCATGCAAGTCGGCCCCGATATGGTCGGGCTCTGGCTCTGGCCTCTCGCCGCGCTCTACCTTTTGCGGATCGTCGACGGAGCTTCACCGCGCCTGTGGCTCGCGGTTGGAGCGACGCTCGGCCTCTCGTTCGAGGGAAAATATAGCGTCGTCTTTTTCGCGTTCGCACTCGCCCTCGCCCTCGCGCTCACGAAGGAACGGCGGTTTTTTGCAACGCCGTACTTTTGGTACGGTGCAGCCTTGGGGTTCGCGATCGCTCTGCCCAATATCGTTTGGCAGATCGCGCACGGCCTTCCGATGCTCGCGGTGCTCCAGGCCGGCCGCGGCGGCAAAAACGTCGTTCTCTCGCCGCTTTCCTACCTCGTGCAAGAAATTTTACTGACGAATCCGTTTCTCGCATGGCTCTGGATCGTCGGCATCGTTTCGGTGCTACGCACACCGAGGCTACGTTGGCTCGGCATCGCGGCATTGGTGATGCTTGCCGAGATGATCGCGTTTCACGGCAAGAATTATTACCCGGCCGATATCTACT
>JAKBCP010000211.1 GCA_021807645.1 bacterium | reverse complement strand
ACCGCGCTGCTGAGCAAGCTTCCCGTCGCGTCGAAAACCCCGACGATGCGCAGGCGAGCGTTTCCCACCGATATGCTTCTCCCGACGGGGTCTTCGTGCGGAAAGAGGGTTTTACGCGCCTCCTTCGAGAGCATCGCCACGTTCGCCGAGGCAAGCACATCGTTGTGGTCGAGCTTCCGGCCTTCGAGGATCACCATGGCGTTATCGCCTTTATCGGTGCCGTGCAATTGCGGGTAATGGGTTTTCCCGCCGACGTTGACGGGAAAGGGCCGGCCGAAATAGCCCGCGTAGGCCGAGGCGATCGCGCCGTTACTGCGGGCAACGAAGCGGGTGACGTCGCGGTAATAGAGCGTTGCCGCAAGTGGATTATCCGACGAACGGTCGACGAACACGACCCACCCGACCGAATCGGCGTTCCCGAGCGACTTCTCTAAGCCGCGCGCACCCGCTTGGCTCAAACCCAGAACTGCGATCGTCGATGCGATGCCGATGATCGTGCCGAGGAGCGAGAGCGCCGAACGAAGGCGATTGCGCCAGAGCGAGGCGAGGGCTTCTTCGATGTAGGCCGCGAGAACGCTCACGGGGTACCCGAGGGACTGCTCTGCGGAATCGGGAGGATGCGCATTCCCTCATGGATGCTGGGAAGCGCTTTTGCGACGACGCTCTCGCCTTCGGTAAGCCCCGAACGTACGACGCTCTGCACGTCGTTGCTCTTGCCGAGAACGACCGTTACCTCATGGGCTTTGCCGTTGCGGACGAGCCATACCTTCGTTTGTTTTTTTACGCGAACGATCGCTGCGGTCGGAACGACGAGGGCGTGAGGGATACTCGTGGTGAGAATATCGACGTTCGCGGTCATACCGTCGCGGAGCACCGGATTGCTTTCGTCGAGAGCGACGGTGGTTAACACTTCGCGAGCGGTCGAACCGGCGTCGGTCGAGCGCGTCGCAATCGGCGAGATGCGCGCGATATGTCCGCGTAAGGTAACGTTCGGGAAATCCTCGCTGGTTACGTTCACCGGCATTCCCAGTTTTATCGCATGAACGTCTTGCTCGTCGACCTGAGCCTGGACGACGTATGCGCTTCCTTCGGCGATTGTAAACATCGCTTGTCCGGCCGTGACGGCATCGCCGGGGAGGATCGTCCGGTTCGCGTCGGTCGGTCGCGCCGCGACGCTCTGAATGACACCGTCGAACGGCGCGACGATGCGTTCGAAGCCCAGTTGCTGCTGCGCTTGATCGTTGAGGATCCTCGATTTTAAGGCTTGCGCTTTCGCCGCTTGTACCGAACTCGTGCCGTATCCGGTCACCGCGCCGAGTTTGAGCTGTTCCACGGATTGATCGTAGGCAACTTTTGCTTGCTCTTCCTTGGCGCGGTCGGCATCGAGTTGGCTGCGCGGAATCGCTTTGTCGGCGTAGAGCGTCTCGTCGGCTTTGAGGACTCGGCGCGCCTCGTCGAGGCTGCTCCGCGCGGTATCGACCCCGGCCTGATACTGCACGCGAGCGTTGCGTTCCTGAATCGCCGCAGTTTTAACGTTTGCAACCGAGCTCTGATAATCGGCGAGGGCTCCGGCGGCGTTGGCATCAAGCGATGGGTTCTCGATCGTCGCGAGCACTTCACCGGCACGTACGCGGTTGCCGGCCTTTACGTCGAGGGTGGCAAGATTGCCGCCGACTAAGGCGGGGATCGTCTCCATGTGCGGATGCATCACGGTGCCGTTTTCCGGGAGTTTCACTACGAAGGTCGTCGGTTCGATTTTTACCGTCTTAACGGCGACGGAGTTGCTGGTATGGGGCCGAAACGCAAGCGCCAGCCCGACGAGAAGAATCGCGACGACCGCGGCGATAACGATAATCCGGGATTTCTTATTCATGGTGCTCCTTAGTGAAGGTCGGCGACGGCGCTTGTCGGCGAGAAAATACCCATGGAGGTTCGCAGGTGAACGAGCGCATCGACGTAGGCGACGCGGGCCGCGATCAGGTCGTTTTGCGCCGAGATCGAGGTTTGCTGCGCTTGAACGACATCGGAGAGGGCGGCGACGCCCGCTCGATACTGGAGCTGTTTAATGTGCGCACTCTCGATTCCATAATGCGCTTCTTGCTTGGCATAGCCTACCTGGGCGAGCGCGGCCTTTGCAGCGCGATAGGCGGTCCGTACGTCGCTCAGGGCGACGATTTTTGCATTCGCGAGGGCGAGTTTCGCGCTCTTGACCGCAGCCTCGTAGTTAACGCGCGAGAGCCGGCGCGCGCCGTAGTCGACGAGCGGGAGATTGAAGCTCGATACCGCCTGAATCTGCCAGAAGCCGGGCGTGCCGCGCGGAACGAGAATCTTACTCGGGATGAGGCCGGCGGCGTACTCGTTGTCGAGTTGCTGTTGCGTGAATACGGCGTTGGTCGGCGAGAACTGATTACCGATCGCCGCCGAGAGTTGTATCTGCGGAAAGAGCTGGGGCAGCCAGCTCTTGCGGTTGAGGTCGGCGACCCGAAGCGCGTCGCGAGCGCTTGCGATATCGGATCGATTCGCCAAGGCGATCCGTTCGATCTTTTTCATCGACATCGCCGGAAGCGGCGGCATGGTGAGTTGCTTCGGTAGCGCAAACGGCGTTCCGAGCGGGGCGCCGACACTTTGGCAGAGAGCGTCGAGGGCGTTTGCGACGTTCGCGCGAGCCGCGACCAGCGTCGATTCGCTGCGCGCAACGGCAACGCGCGCAGAAAGAACGTCGACTCCCGCGGCGACCCCGGCACGTTCTTTCACGCGCGCGTTCTGCAGAAGCAATCGCTGATATGTCAGGTCGCCGCGATCGACGCTCACCATCTCGTTATCCTGCACGACGGTGTTGTACGCGTTCGTCACCGAGGTTGCGACCTGCGCCTGGGCGTTGCGGAGATTCGCTTTAGCCTGTTCGAGGTTTGCTTTCGATACGGCGAGCTGAATGCCGGCGAGCCCCCCGGTCGTGAGCGTATACTGCGCCTGCAACTGCGCCGTATTTTGACTGAAGACGCTCTGTTGCTGCGCGCCGATGACGGCATACGCGCCGCCGTAATTCGAGCTCTTCGACATAATGTTATTGAGCGAAGCGCCGGCGGTCGGTAGATTC
>JAKBCP010000210.1 GCA_021807645.1 bacterium | reverse complement strand
CCGCTCGATGTCATCGGCCTGGTGGCGATGACCGCCGGACTCCTCGCGCTCGTCGCCGGAATCACGACGCTCGACCCGCAACTAAGCGTTGCGGGAGCAATCGTACTCGTGGCGTTTATTTTCCTCGAACGGCGGATCGCCCACCCCATCGTACCGCTCTCGCTCTTCGGCACCCCGCAGCTTGCAAAAACCTATGGGCTCGAATTGTTGATCGGCATTCTCGAAGGGTCGCTCTTCTTCGTGCCGACGGTCATCGTTGCCGCACAACATCGCAATGAAATCGAGGCCGGCGCGATCGCCGCACTCGGTGCGCTCGCCTTCGTCGCGGTCATTCCCGTCTCCGGAAGAGCGCTCGATCGCATCGGGAGCCGCAGCGTCTTGCTGCTCGGAAGCGCGTGTACCGCAGCGGGCTTGGCGATCTTCGCGTTCGGCTTTACCTCGCTGATCTGGAGCATCGCCGCCATGCTCGTCGCCGGGGTTGGTTTCGGCGCGCTTCTGGGTGCACCGACACGGTACATCATTACCAACGCGGCCGATGCCGCCCACCGTTCGACGGCGCTGGGTTTCCTGAGCCAGGCGCTGATCGTCGGACAATTAATCGGCGGTTCGCTCGCCGGCGGGCTCTTTGATTTACGGCACAACCACAACGCGGGGTTCCGCGCGGCGTACCTCGCATTCGTCGTCGTCGCCGTCCTCGCGTCCCTCATCGCGGGCGGTCTTGATTCGCGGGAACGCGAACGGATGAGCGCCGCGAGCGAGAGCGTCGAGGGAAGCACCGCGTAGGCAGCGAGCCCTTGCGAGGCCCCGATGCGAGGGCGCCGAACGATGAACGGATGGAGACCCATCGCGTTTTCAACCAAGTCCCTCCCTTGGAGGGCTACGATCTCTTCTCTACCGATCGCGCGCTGAGCGAGCTGCTGCAGCAACTCGCACCCGGAGCCGATTTCGAGGATGCACGCGCGCTCGGGCAGCTCGCCGGTGACGCGGAGTGGATCGAGCGCGGCAGATTGGCAAACGAGTACCCGCCCGAATTGCAGGTTTTTACTGCGCGCGGCGAGCGGATCGACGAAGTTCGTTATCATCGGGCTTGGCACGATCTCATGCGCACGGCAACCGAACGCGGCCTGCACGCGGCGGCGTGGGTCGATCCTCGTCCGCACCCGCACCTGCGCCGCGCCGTCGGGTTCTATCTCTGGAGCCAAGTTGAGGCCGGACATGTCTGCCCAATCTCGATGACCGCTGCAGCGATACCGGCGATCCGCCATCAACCCGAACTTGCAGCGACGTGGGAACCGCACATTACCGCCCGCACCTACGACCCGGTGCTGGCGCCGTTCGTCGAAAAGAACTCCGCTCTCTGCGGCATGGCGATGACGGAGAAGCAAGGCGGCTCCGACGTGCGCGCCAACACGACGACGGCAACGCCGCAGGGAGCCTCCGGCGGCGGAAATCTCTACACGCTGGTCGGACACAAATGGTTCTGCTCCGCACCGATGTGCGATATCTTCTTCGTGCTCGCGCAGGCGCCGGGTGGTCTGACCTGTTTTCTGTTGCCCCGCGTACTCCCCGACGGAACGCGAAACACGTTTATGATCCAGCGCTTGAAATCGAAGCTCGGCAATCGCAGCAATGCATCGGCCGAGATCGAATTCGATGGAACGCAAGCGTGGGCGGTCGGGGAAGAAGGGCGCGGCGTCGCGACGATCGCTGCGATGATCAACCAGACACGGCTCGACTGCGCGCTCGGCTCGGCCGCGCTGATGCGCCAAGCGCTCGCGCAAGCGATCCATCACGCGCGCCATCGCATGAGTTTCGGACGCGCGCTCGCCGAGCATCCGTCGATGTCGAACGTGCTCGCCGACCTCGCGTTGGAATCCGAAGCGGCAACGTTGCTCGCCCTACGGCTCGCGAATGTCGCCGACGCAGCGGAGGGCGATCGCAACGCCTCGATCCTCAAACGCATCGGCACCGGGATCGGCAAGTTTTGGGTCTGCAAACGCGCGGTCGCTCACGTCGGCGAGGCGATCGAAGCGCTCGGCGGCAACGGTTACGTCGAGGAGTCGATGATGCCGCGACTCTATCGCGAAGTTCCGGTCAATTCCGTCTGGGAGGGCTCCGGCAACATCAACGCACTCGATATCCTGCGCGTGCTTCGCAAGGAACCCGAGAGCATTGAGGCACTGCGCGCGGAGTACGAACCGATCCGCGACGACCCACGCATGCGCGATGCACTCGTGATGGTCGAACGCTACCTCTCCGCCCCTCCCGAGGAACTGGAAGGAAGCGTCCGCGTGCTCGTCGAGCGGTTGGCGTTGCTGTGGCAGGCGGCGCTGATGCGCCGCTACTCGCCTCAAGATATCGCCGATGCGTTTATCGAGACGCGCTTCGGCGAGCGGAGCAGCATCTTCGGCGCGATTTCCGCAAAAATTCCGTTTGGACGCATCGTCGAGCGAGCCGCGCCGGTTTCATAAAGTGTCTATGTCACAGATGCGCGCGCCGCGATTCGTCCGCAACTCCCGCCACCTGGCTCACCGCGCGTGGACCGAGCGCGAGCGGCGGATCGTCTGGCGCGGTTTAAGCGGGCGCTTGGCGATCGCCATCGAGCCGTTCTTGGGGATGTTCTTCATGGGTTTTCTCACGTGGGGAATCATCTGGCGCTCCGAGCACGTCGCGTCGGATCGCGATCTCATCAAGATCGCCTGGATCTTCGGCATCGGAGCGATTGCCTTCGCCGCCTATTTCGTCGCCGTGCTGATCGCGCCGTTTATCGCCTATCTCCAAACCTTCAAACCGATCTTCATCCTCGACGGCTACGTTCGCTATCGCGGCCCCGACGAGCGCTCCAGCGAGGAAGCCTCGGGATATGTCGCCGCGCTTTTCGAGGACCGTAGCGTCGCCTGTGAGTGGGAGTTTCTCGGCAGCAAGGATCTCGAGCCGATTATGATACCGGCGCACCTCGAGTTCTCGAGATACGCCGGCATTCATCGTATCGACGGCGTGCCGACCGGGGTCCTTCCCGACGGCGAGCTGCCGCTATTGGCTATCGGTATCGCGCCTCGACGCGACTCGAATTAGAACGCTTTCGAGAGGTCGATCCGCAACGATTCCAGCGAGGGCCACACGTGCCCGAAGCCGG
>JAKBCP010000209.1 GCA_021807645.1 bacterium | reverse complement strand
TGGAAAAGCCGCTCGGATCGGGCATCGCGACGTGCGCGCAATAGATCCCGTTATCTTGGAGCGGCACGCAGGCGCGGTAATTCCATCCGCTACTCACACCGACGCGATACAGCTGTGATATCGGCAGGACTTTGCGCCAAAGCCAACGCTTCCCGCGATCGTTGCTCATTGCCAGCCCGCCGTCGTCGGCTTCGAGAATACGCACGCCGTCGGAGGAGATCCACATATCGTGATGGTCGCCGTGGGTTCCGTGCCCCGTAATATGCCAATGCAGACCACCGTCGTCGCTCTCGGTCAGATGGACCGAAGCCGACCAAAGATGGTTTTCATTCCGTGGATCGACCGTGAGATGCGAGAAATAGAATGGGCGCTCGTCGATCGTCGAATCGTTACTGACGTTCGTCCAATGCGCGCCGCCGTCGCTGGAACGCCATAGAAGCCCCGCCCGCGATTGCAGCAGCGCATAGATGCGCGCCGGGTTCGACGGTGCGAACGCGACAGCGATGCGCCCCAACGGCCCTCGCGGTAAGCCGGGTGCCTGCACGCGCTGCCAGGTCGCGCCGCCGTCGACCGAACGATAGAGCCCATCGAGCGGTCCGCCGCTCTGAAGGCTCCAGCCCGTTCGGCGCATCGTCCACGCGCCGGCGAGAATCTCACGCGGATTCTTTGGGTTCATCGCCATATCCGAGATGCCGGTGCGCCCGTCGAGAAAGAACGTGTGCCGCCAGGTTGCACCGTTATTTTCCGTGACGTAGATCCCGCGATCGTTCGAAGCTGCAAACGGATTACCGAGCACGCCGACGATGACGTGCGCGGGGTTCGTGGGATCGACGAGAATCGTCGAGATCGAACTCTGCGGAAGCGCGAGCGAACGTACCCAGCTCGCACCGGCGTTGCTGCTGCGATAGAGGCCGTCGCCTAAAATGACGTCGTTACGCGGATTTGCTTCACCCGTGCCGACCCATATCGTCGCCGGGTCTTGGGGATCGACCGCCACGGCACCGATCGCACTGACCGGTTCGCGATCGAAGATCGGTCGGAAGTGCAAGCCTCCGTCGTCGCTGCGCCAGAGGCCGCCGCCCGCGCTGCCGAGCAAGACCAGCATGGGGTCGACGTTGCTCCCCGCGACGCTGCTTGCGCGCCCGCCGGAGATCGCCGGGCCGACCGACCGCCAGGGAATCGATCCCAACGTCGGCGCTTGCCTCCCCGCGCCCGCGAGCGCGACGAGCAGGGTCGAGAGCAAAACGAGCGATCTCTTCATGCTTTTTTTGCTTGGCGACCCGATTACGAAAACCATCCGTTCTGCGGGGGGAAGCCTTCGCGTGCGGAACTTATCGGGTAGCCATGAGTTGCGAATGCCGACGCCCGATCGAACCGACGCTGAGCCAACGCACCGTCTTGCTCCTGCGAACCGAAAACGACCACCTTCGGGCAAAGGTCGCCGACGCGCTTCCGCACGCCGTTCCCGAACGTTCGTGGATGCGCGTCACCGATTCCGAGGAGGGATTGCGCACGCAGATTCTCGCGCTCGCCGAACGGGTTACGGCGATCGAATCGGAGAGCCTTCATGCGCTCTTGTTAGGCCGCGATGAGGAACTGAGCCTCGACCGCGCGTTTGAGAGCATTCCGTTCTCGGTTTTACACCGCCGAGTGAAATATGCTTGGCTCGAGCGAGCAATCTCCACCAGCGCGTTTTCCACGCATTTTCAGCCGATCTTCCACGCGCAAGATCCCACGCGCATCTTTGCACGGGAAGCGCTCTTGCGAATCGCCGACCCGCAGATACAGATCGACCGCATCTTCTCCATCGCGCAAGAGATGCGGCTCGCACCCGCGCTCGACCGCATCGCTCGCGAAGGGGCGATCGACGCGTTCGCTTCGGCGCATTTCGCGGGTAAGCTCTTTATGAATTTTCTTCCGTCCTCGATCTACGATCCGGTCGCCTGCCTGGCGACGACCTTTGCCGCTTTGGATCGCAACGGGATCGCCTACGACCGGGTGGTGATGGAGGTCGTCGAGAGCGAGCGCATCGCCGATATCGAACATCTTCGGCGCGTGCTCGATTTCTATCGCGAGCGCGGCGTCGCCGTTGCACTCGACGATCTCGGTTCCGGCTTTTCTTCCCTGACGATGCTCGGGCTTCTGCGCCCCGATTATGTGAAACTCGATATCGAACTCATCTCGGAGATTCATCTCGATCCATTCAAAGCGACGCTCGCCCGCCGATTGATCGAAATGGCGAAAGAGCTCGATCTCTCGATTATTGCCGAGGGAATCGAGACGGCCGAAGAATTAGCGTGGGTCGCCGAGCGTGGCGTCGATTTCGTTCAAGGCTTTTACCTCGCCCGGCCGGCGGCTGCATAAAACGGAGCACTCCGGGCCGTATGCGGCGAACGGAATGCTCCATTTTCAACGTGGCGGAGAGGGAGAGATTCGAACTCTCGAGACGCTCATCACGTCTGCCCGCTTTCGAGGCGGGTGCCTTCAACCACTCGACCACCTCTCCATGTTGCGGTGCGGTTGCGCCGCCCGTACTACCCCGACGCGCTGCGATTCCCTTCCCGCCGCGAGCGAAAAAACGCAGTGAGTTGCGCGGAAGCCTCTTCCTCCATGATCCCGGAGAGCACCTCGGGGCGATGATTGGTCTTCGGCGATCGAAGAATTTCGAACGTTCCGCCATCGGCGCCGCCCTTGGGATCGCTCGCCGCGTATACAACCCGTCCCACGCGCGCCGCAACGATCGCGCCGGCGCACATTACGCAGGGTTCCTTCGTAATGTAGAGTGTTGCGTCGTGAAGACGCCAACGCCCCAGAACGCGCGACGCTTCGACGATCGCCAGTAGCTCGGCGTGAGCGGTTGCGTCATTTGTCGCTTCCTTGCGATTCCAACGTTCGATCGCGAGCTCCCCGACGCACAGGACGGCACCGACCGGAACGTCGCCCTCGCTTTCGGCGCGCGCGGCGAGCGAGATCGCGCGCTGCATGTAGACGTAGTCGGGGTCTGTCATGAGGATTCTCGCGCCCGGAGGGATTCGAACCCCCGGCCTCTGCCTTCGGAGGGCAGCGCTCTATCCAGCTGAGCTACGGGCGCAGGCGTGTCCTCGCTACCCGGCCTCCGGCGGTACGCCGGGGCTGGGAATATGTT
>JAKBCP010000208.1 GCA_021807645.1 bacterium | reverse complement strand
CAGCTGGTTAGAGCGCCTGACTGTGACTCAGGAGGTCGCCGGTTCGAACCCGGTCAGTCACCCCACTCTGTCTCGCGATGGGGCCCTGCTTGAAAAAGTAGGGCCCCCGCCTCTATCGGCAGGAGTTATTCCCGGCCCGCCGTCGTATGCTCGCTCTATGGCCGAGCGTACGCTATGGGCACATCGGGTTCCCAGCATCCTCGCGATCGTGCTGTTTCTGGTCGGGGCCGCACTTGCGGTTTCACAGAGGCTCGCGTTTTCGCGTTATATGGCGAAGGCTACGCCTCCCGCGATCACGACGCGCGAGCGAATTGCAGTTTCGTTTTTCGAGATCTCTCGACCGTTTGCCAACGCACTTCTCGACTATCGAGATGCTGTCGTTGCAAGAAACGCGACCGCCCGCGCAAAATCGCTGGTCGCTGTTAACCGCGAGCTTGCGGCGACAAAACAGCTGCTGCTCGCACCCAACGCACGTGCGCTCGATGCAACGAGTTTGGTGACGAAATTAGATGCGAATTGGATGAAGGCACAACGCGCCCCGGAAGGTTGGCGCGGATTCGCGATTGTAACCGCACCCCTCGACGATCTGGCGACTCTTCTTGAGAATGTTGGAGATAGTTCGAACTTCAGCTACGAACGTTCCAAGACAACGCAGAACCTCGCCGACATAGCTTTCAACGAGCTGCCGGGGTCGCTTATGTATCCTCGCCACGCTTTGCTTGTCGTTCGTCACATGCTTGGTTTGGCCGGCATCCCACTAGCGCAACGTATTGGTTTTACCTATGTATCCTCTGCCGTGGGCGACTCATACGGACTCGCGCAGGATCACCTAACGCTAACCGCGGCATCTCTGCGTTCGACGTTGCCGCGCCGCGATCTCCCCGCAGTTGCTCGCTTCGTTGCGCGAGCGAAAACGTATGTTGCCGCCGGTAACGCGCTTTCCGCCGCGCTCGGAAACGCGGCGATGGTGCCGCGCATCGATCCGGGATTGGCACGGAAGCTCACTGCACTCAGCGTCGCTGCCGAACAAAGCGCAGGTGCGCTTTACGGCGCGACCGCGGCCGTGCTCGCCGCCGATCTCAAAAATCGCGAGGCGAACTACGCCGCCGCGCAGCGCGCGCGCGCGCTGACGGTGCTCGGTATTCTATCGGTCCTCGCCGGCGCGCTGCTCTTAGCGTTTTCGATCGCCAACGCACGGGGACGGCGCGCACTTGACGAAGTGCGGCGCGAGCGGGAGCGCTTAGCGAGCGAGCTCGCGCGGCAGGACGCCGAGCGCGCGCTGCACCTCAGCGAAGCGCAATTCCGCGCCGTCTTCGACGGCTCGACGATGGGTATCGCGATTCTCGATCGCAATGGGAAGGCGATCGATGCCAATGCCGTCTATCGCAGCGTGATCGACGTGCAACATCACTTGCTTGACGGTCACGAGCAAGAATTCGCCGAGGTCATGAACGGCACGCGGGATGCCTTTACCGTCGAGCGCCGCATCTCCGGCCTCAGCGAGGAAATGTGGGTCGACGTCACGATCTCCGGCGTCACCGATGCGGCCGGCGAACATCCGTTTGCGATGTGTACCTTCGCCGATAAAACCACGATCAAACAACAGGAGCGTCGGCTCAATTTCCAACGCCTCCACGACGCGCTCACCGGGCTGCCGAATCGGCAGGCCTTCGAGGAACAACTCGCGGTCCGCTTCGACCGCGCGCGCAGCGAGGCCGGGGCGCTCTTCGCGGTGATCTTCGTCGACCTCGAGCATTTTAAAGATGTCAACGAGAGCCTCGGACATTCCGGCGGCGATGCGGTATTGCGGCAGATATCGACACGGTTGCGGGGCTCGCTCAATGCCGACGATACCGTCGCTCGATTGGGGAGTGACGAGTTTGCGATTCTCGTCGGGACGCTCGGGGATGTCATTCACGTCGAGTCGCTCGCGCGCCGACTCCTCGAAAATCTCTCGAAACCATTTCTCGTCGAGGGACGCCCGATTTTCCTCGGCGCGAGTATCGGCATCGCGATCGGCCCCGAGAGGTACGACGGCGGGGACGAAGTCCTCCGCGATGCGGAGATCGCCATGCAGTATGCGAAGACCGTCGGGCGCGAACGCTTCGCCGTCTTCGATGCCGAGATGCAGACCGCTGCGGCCGAACGCGTTGCCTTAGCCGCCGACCTACGCTTTGCCGTCGAACGGCGCGAATTCCGCGTCCTCTATCAGCCGGTCGTCGATCTGCGTACCGGAGCCATCAAAGGGGCCGAGGCGTTGCTGCGCTGGGATCATCCGACGCGCGGCGTGATCTCGCCGATGCTCTTCATTCCGCTCGCGGAGCGCGGCGGTTTCGCCCGGAGTATCGGTGCTTTCGTTCTCGATACCGGCTGCTCCCAACTCGCCGCTTGGCGTCGAGCCGGCATCGATATCGGTAATTTCACGCTGCACTTCAATGCGACGCCGACCGAATTGCTCGAACCGGGCTTCGACCGTACGTTGAGCGCCGCGATAGATGAGTATGCATTAAAACCGAGTAACCTGGCCATCGAAATTACCGAAAATTCGATGCTCGACGATACCGAACTCGCGATGGAGCGTATCGAACGAGTGCGCGAGCGCGGCTTCGCGGTCTGTATCGATGATTTCGGCACGGGGTACTCCTCGATGCGCTATATGCAGCACTTCAAGATCGATGCGATTAAAATCGATAAAGGTTTCGTCGCGGGATCGAACGGCGAGATCGCGAGCGAGCCGATCGTTCATACGCTCGTTCGCCTCTCCGAGGCGTTCGGGGTGCGCGTCGTCGCCGAAGGCGTGGAGACGGAACGGCAGCGAGAGGTGCTCATCGCCGCGGGATGTATCGATGCGCAGGGCTTTCTCTTTGCCGAGCCGTTGACTGCAGCCGAGTTTCGCGAGCGTCTGGTCGCCCAGGCCGAAACGATCTCGTCGATGGCGGCGACGGGCTCCTAGCTTCTCGAGGGAAGGCGCACCTTTTGCGCTTGCAAAAGCACGGGCGGCCGTTTACACTGATACGCGCCTCTGCGCCTTTAGCTCAGTCGGTAGAGCAGCGGACTTTTAATCCGTTGGTCCTGGGTTCGAGTCCCAGAGGGCGCACATCTCGCACCGCTAGCTCAATTGGTAGAGCAGGTGACTCTTAATCACTTGGTTG
>JAKBCP010000207.1 GCA_021807645.1 bacterium | reverse complement strand
ATCCGAGGCCTACGCTGCGTGACAATCCGAGGCCTACTCGGCGTGACAATCCGCGACATACGCTGCGTGACAACTCCGAGCGCTACTCGGCGTGACAATCCGCAACATACTCTCCGTGACAACCCCGAGCGCTACTCTGCGTAAAAATCATTGTCAGCCCGAGTAGGCCCGCAGGGCCGTATCGAGGGCCTCCTTCGCCGCCTCGATACGATGGCTTCGCCATCTACTCGGCGTGACATCTGCATCGCGGCGTGACGTCGGCTACATCTCGTTTTTCTCCAACTCCTCGGCGAGCCGTTCGACGTACGGCGAACGCGTGCGCGGCGTGCCCCCAAGCGGACGGACGCTCTCGATCGCAACGCCGGTACGATCGTCGCCGATCGCTTCAAAACGAACGAGGATGCGTTCGCCGTCGATGAGCCCAACCGAGCCTTCCAAGGTATCGTCGTCGTCGCGCGTTATCGTCGCGCCCAGAACATCGTTCATCGCACGTCGCGCTCGCTCGCGATGAACCGCCACCGCACCGGCGCATTCGAAACGGCGATACGGGCGCAGCCGCGCATCGCGTAACGGTGCGTCGAGACCGAGCCAGCGCAGCAGAAAACTCATCGCACGATCGCAAGCGCGGTAATGACGCCCGCACCGGCGAGCAGCAACAACGTCGCCGCCGAAAGCCAGCTCGCGCGTTGCCGCGAAAAGGCATAGGCGTAGACGGCTTTCAAAACATTATTTGACGAGGCGGCGATGAGGATCGCCGCGACGGCCGGAGCGAGCGCGATCGCCGCCGCATGATGCTGTGCGATGCTCAGCACGAACGGATCGATGTCGGTAACCCCGACGACGGCGGCAAGGGTAAAGAGCCCTGCCTGCCCGGCGGCTCCCTGCACCCAGATCGTCAGCAAGGAAATCGCGACGAAGAGCGCCGCGAAGACGAGCGCGGTTGAAAGTTGTAACGGATTACCGGGATAGGTCGCCGGTTTCCGGGTCTTCTTGCCTTTGACTCCGTCACCGTAGCGAACGATCGCCGCAGCGAGAATTCCGCCGGCGAGCGCGAGTGCGACGAACGACGGAGCGAGTCGTTCGGCGAGCGGAATATTAAAAATCGCGACAACCGCGATGATGCGGAGATACATGATCGCACTTGCCGCCACGATACCCCCCGAGAGATCGGCGGTAAATCCCGTCTCGGCTGCGGTTCGGGCGAGCGCGACCGTCGCGGCCGTCGAAGAATACATTCCGCCGAGCAACGCCGGAACGAGCGTCCCTTCTTTGATGGTGACGTAGCGCTGCACGAGATAGCTTGCGTACGAGAGCGCCGAGACCGCAACGACCGCAAGCCAGATGTTGAAAGGCAAAATTCCGGTTCCCGGGATCGCCGGAAGGCCGTGCAACAACGGCAGCACGACGCCGGAGAGCACGAGAAATTTTGCCGCCGTGACCATCTCGGTGTGCCCGAATGTACTTGCAAGTTCGCGCAGCGTCGTCCGCGCGGAGAGCAGCAGCGCGGCGACGACGACCACCGCGATCGGCAACCATGGCGGCAGCGCAAAGGCCGCGGGCCCGAGCACGTATGCAAGCAGTGCGGCGGCCGAAGTTACGTAGAGCCCGTCGGTAGCGCGGCTCGTCTCTACCGTCCGCAACGCTTCGCGGATCGAAGCCGCGGTCCAGAGGCCGACGATCAGCAACCCGGCGAGCGCCGCGGTGAGATGTTGCGGATCGAGCAGATAGAGCAACGCGCCGGCGAGCGCGAGCAACGGGTAGGTGCGAATACCTCCCGGGCGTTGCGGTATCGAATCGCCGTAGAACTCTTCGTACGCGAGCCCCAAAAAGAGCGAGAGCCCGAGCGCCAGGCCCAGGTGTAACGCCAGCCAGCCGTCGGGGAAGGGCGTCAACGAAACGGGCATGCCGCAGATGTGCGCTCCCGCGCCTTCCGCACCCTCTTGTTTTTTCGCAACAAACCTGGTAACGTTGCCGCCATGTTCGCACCGGCGTATCTTATCGGCAGCTATCAATACCGTTCCGCTTCGGAATCGGTCGAGCCGCCTATACCCGTCGAACCCTAAAAAAACCGCAGACGAGTACAGCCGCCTCACCGATCTACCGGTGAGGCGGCTTTCTTTTATCACCCCGGCACCACGCACGAGGACACGATGATGAGAACGCTCCCCCCGATCGAATGCTTCCGAAACGAAGTCGAACGCAGCATCCACGGCCACGATATTTTACTGGAGAACCCGTATACGCAATGGTTCGCACTCGGCGAGGCGACCGACGCTCAATTGCGTGCATTTACGGTGCAGTTCTCGGTCTTTAGCCATCTTTTCGTCGAAGCGCAACTGCGAAAGTGCATCAACGCCCCCGATATCGGCACCTATCGTTCGGGAAAGCAGATTCTGATGAACGAGTTGGGCGTCAGCTTCGGCCGCGACGGATCGGTCGACGGCGGAACCTTCCGCTTCCACGGCGCGCATTACGAATGGCTCGTCGATTTCGCCGAACATCTCGGGCTGCAATGGCACGAACTCGGGAAACGTCGCTTGGGCATGCCGAGTACGCTGCACTTCTGCGACGCGCTCACCGAATGGTACGGTTCGGAGGATATCTCGACGGCGCTCGGGGCATCCTACGCTATCGAACATTGGGCGAACGCCGGGTTCTGGAAAGCGCTCATCGCCGGTCTACGTAAGATTCGCGCCCAGCGTCGCCCCGATCTGCCGCTCGGTTTCTGGACCTGGCACGACCAGCTCGAGGAGCTCCACGCCCAGCATACCGAGGACGAACTCAGCGTCGCCTACTCGCGCAGCTGTTTCGTTCCCGAACGCTTCATCGCCGGCGGCATGGCGATGCTCGACGCGGTCGCCGTCTTCTGGAACGGTTTGGCCGTGCAGCGCCGCGAGGACGAGGGCGAGGGGCTTCGCTATGCGGTGTGAAGCGATGCGACCGAGTTATCGCCGAAAATAGCGACGGATCTTCGGCTGCACCGGAGAGATCGTGGCAACGTTTTTTAGCGAGCGCCACACCCTCTCCGGAGCGGCAGGCAGCTGATTCATGCTCTTCAAGAAAAGGCTCATCTGCCAGAGCTGTTTCTCGCTCAATTGTGCGCCGAACGCCGGCATCCCGGTGAAACGAATGCCGTGCTTGAGTTTCCAGAACGTCACGCCGGGCGG
>JAKBCP010000206.1 GCA_021807645.1 bacterium | reverse complement strand
TCGTCGCATTCGCGCGAAGAGCCGCGTTCCGATCGTCATGTTGACGGCAAAAGATCGCATTCCCGATCGCGTCGCCGGGCTCGATATCGGCGCGAACGATTATCTCACCAAACCTTTCGCCACCGAAGAGCTGCTCGCGCGCGTGCGCGCGCAGTTGCGCGAACGCGAACCGCAAGATCGCTCGATCCGCTTTAAGGATGTCGTTATGGATCGCGATCGGCACGAAGTGCGGCGCGGCGGGAAAGAGATCGCACTTACCGCAAAAGAGTATGCGTTGCTCGAGTATCTCCTGCTCCATCGCAATAAAGTACACACGCGCGACGAGCTCTTCAACGGCGTCTGGGGTAGCGATTTTCTCGGAGACTCGAATCTCATCGACGTTTACATTCGGTATTTGCGCGGGAAGCTCGAAGAGGGATTCGAAGAGAAACTCATTACGACGGTGCGCGGCATCGGTTACTCGATGAAGGATTAGCGGCATGCGTTCGGCGCTCCGCACGATATGCACTCGCTAAAGTGGCGGGTCGCCGCTTGGTATGCGGGTTTACTCATCGCCGTGCTGCTCATCGTGAGCGCGGTCGTCGGCATGCGCTTGCAGTCGATACTCTACGCACAGGCACGTTCGCGCGTCTCCGAAACGATGGCGCAAATCGCCTCCTCCGTGCAAGCAAGCGAGGAGCCGTTCTCGTTGGGATTCGGCGGCTCCGATGCCTATGCGCTGCTCACCGACGCAAATAATCTCACCACGTGGTCCTCGCCGACGACGTTCGTGCAGATCGATTCCAGCCACGGATATCCGCTGGCCAAGAGCAGTAACCTCGGCGGCACCACCATCCCGAAAGCCGTCGGGCTCGATGCCCGCACGCCGATCGCCAGCCGACAGATCGTGCTGCCGATCGGCACGCTCCTCGTCGAGGATCGTTTTTTCTCCCTCGGTTCGCACCGCGTCATCGTCCACGTCGCCGAACGGATCGACGCACTCGAACGCAGCATCGCCCAGACCCGTGAAAGCATCGCGCTCGCCGTGCTCGCAGCGATGGTCGCAATTCTCGCCCTATCGTGGTGGCTCGCGGGGCGGGCATTCGATCCGCTCGAACGGCTCGCAGCGGCGATGCGCGAGATTGGGTCGGAACGGCTCGACCGTCGCCTGCATTGGGCGAAACGCGACGACGAGATCGGACGGCTCGCCGAGAGCTTCGACGACCTGCTCGCGCGCCTTCAGGAAGCCTTCGCTCGCGAACGACAGTTTATCAGCGATGCATCGCACGAGTTGCGAACCCCGCTCACCTCGATTCATGCCAACGCGCAAATGCTGCTCCGCTGGGGAGATCGCGATCCGGCGATTCTGCGCGAGAGTCTCAACACGATCGTCGCCGAGAGCGCCGAGCTCTCGCAGATGGTCGGCGGCATGCTGTTGCTCGCGAAAGCCGATCGTGGTGACGCAATTCCGATGGAACCGATTGCCCTCGGCACCCTTGCCGCCGAGGCAACCGAATCCGAACGCGCCGCGGCGACCGGCAAAGGGCTCGCGCTCCGCCTCGAGGCCGAGCACGGCGTCTTCGTATTGGGCGAAGCACATTTGTTGCGTCAGGCGATCGCCAACCTCATCGAAAACGCCGTCAAGTTTACCGAGAAGGGCGCGATCGAGGTTCGCGTGCGTGCCGCGGAGGAGCGTGCGATCGTCGAGGTGATCGATAGCGGTAGCGGTATTCCCGAAGAGCAGCAGTCGCAGATCTTCGAACGTTTCTACCGCGGCGATAGCGCGCACGCTCGCGCCGTACCCGGCACCGGGCTTGGGCTCGCTATCGTCCGTTCGATCGCCCGGGTCCACCACGGTGAGGTGAGCGCCGAGAACCTCCCCGGCGGTGGGGCACTGCTCCGCGTGACGCTCCCCCGGCTCCCCGAAGAGTTCACCGAACCCTCATGACGCGGCCCTTCCCCGGCGCTACCCTAAAGGCACGATGAAAGCGTTCGGGCAGGGAGCGGCGTCAGCGGCCCTCGCCGTTGCGCTCGCACTCACTTCAGCGGCGTGCGCGCGCGCCGCCGATATCGCCGTGGGAGCCTCCCCGGTGGTGAGCGTGCAATTGCGCTCCGGATACCTGCGCGTCGTTACCTGGAATCGCCCCGATGTCGAGGTCGAGACCGGCGGACATATCGGTTGGCAGCATTTCGATGCCGCCAGCGTGCGCGGGCATATTCCGCACGACATCACGCTCTGGGCCCAACACGTCACCAACGCGCGCGGCGAGAGTTTTAATTTACCGGCGGAGCAGTTCGTACTCCCCGCCCTTCCGCCGGGAAATCACGACGCGCTCGTCATTCGCGGCGGAGGGCCGACCGTCATCCACCTTCCTGCATCGACACAGATGCTTGCGGTGCGCATCGCCGGCAGCGGTATCGTTCGCATCGAAGGCTATCGCGGCGCCGCATTTGCCGCGCTCGTCCACCAGGGCGGAATCGCGCTCGAGGGCGTGCACTCCAGCGGCGTCGCTCAGGTGGGGCGCGGGCCGATTCTCGCCGAGAACTCCACGTTCGGTCGCCTCCGCGCCCGCAACGCGCTCGGGAACATCTTCATGCGCGGCGTAACGGCGACGCAGATCGACGTCGGCAGCGTCGGGGGTTCGATTCTCGCCGAAAACATGCGCTTCCACACCGGGCTCGCGCGCTTTCAGTCACAGCGCGGAAATGTCGTCCTCGGCGTGAGCGGTGCGGCGCAGGTCAACGCGCAAGGGCGCGGAGCGCGAGCGATCGCCACGAGCTTTCACAACGCGCACCAAATATCGCGTTCGGGAAGCGGCGCGCGCGCCATCGTCGACGGCGGCGGGCCGATCGTCACCGCACTGAGCCCGCGCGGGCGCGTCGTGCTCTTCGACGGCTCGATTGCATCGCATCCGCGTCTCGCGCGGCACGTGCCGGCGATCGCGCGCGCCTTCCGTCAGGCGCGCGCACGAGTGGAGAGAGTTCCGAAACGCGCACCGCGCGGCGGAACGATCCGCGCGGTGCGCCGGATGGGGCCGCCACGCAGAAACGCGATGCACGGGCGCGTTCCCCCAAACCGCCGTATTCCCCCGCGCCGGCGCAGGCCGCCTCGAAGCTTCGGCTAGAGGAGAAACTTCCGCAACATCGCGACGTCGAGTTTGAAATCGTGCTGCGGGAGCAACGCTTCTTGATGGTAGCCGC
>JAKBCP010000205.1 GCA_021807645.1 bacterium | reverse complement strand
CTTCGAGGATACGAAATTTCTGGACGAAGCGCTCGCTGTGCCGCCCCGAGGAGAGACGAAAATGTCCCTCAAGGAGCGCGCCGCGTTCGAGCAGCGCCGCGCGCAGTTGTGTCGCGTCGATCATGCGCGCGCCTCGACGATCTCATCGAGGATCGCGCGCGTTGCAGCGAGGCGATCGGGAGCGGAGAGAATCGGTCGCCCGACGACGATATAATCGCTACCCGCAGCGACGGCGCTGCGGGGCGTCGCGATGCGCCGCTGGTCGTGCGACTCGGCGTTTTCGGGGCGAATCCCCGGAGTCAACGCGAGGAAATTCCCGCCGTAGGTCGCTTTGAGCGCGGCGACTTCGTGAACGCTGCAGATCGCACCGTCGCAGCCGGAATTCCTTGCGATGCCCGCCAAGCGCATGGCGATGCCGCCGATATCTCCGCCGATCCCCAACTCATCGACATCGCGTTGCTCCATACTGGTGAGCATCGTGACGGCAAAAATCTCGGGGCGCGCGATTCCCAATTGCTCGGCTCGCCGCGCCGCCGCATCGACGGCAGCATGCATCATCCGCGAACCTCCCAGCGCGTGAACGTTGACGATCGATGCGTTCGGGCGCACGAGCCGCTCCATCGCCGCACCGACGGTGCGTGGAATATCGTGCAATTTCACATCGATAAAGAGTCGCACGTCACGCGCCTCCGCGTGCGCGAAGATTCGCTCGGGATAACCGCAGAGCGCTTCCAGCCCGACCTTAAAAATGACATCGGTCTCATAGAGCTCGTCGATGCAGCGCTCCGCTTCCTGCGCGGTCGGCAGATCGAGCGCCACGATTAATTGCGCCATGCTGTTACCCTTCGTCTCCTTCGAATTGATTGATGTTTGCAAATCCGGTGTTCGCCGCGCCGACGAGATCGCGCAAGGAGCGCACGTTGCGTTGCGCCATATACGCGACGATTCCGTCGAGGATCGTCATCGGGGCGCGCGGATCGGCGAAGTTCGCGGTACCGATACCGACCGCCGTTGCGCCCGCAAGAACGAACTCCAGCGCATCGCTCGCCGTCTCGATCCCCCCTTGCCCGAGGATCGGCACCGACACCGCGCGAGCGACTTCGTAGACGGCGAGCAGCGCGATCGGGCGGATCGCAGCGCCGGAGAGCCCTCCGGTGATATTCCCCAGGCGTGGTTTACGCTGGTGAATATCGATCGCCATTCCACGAACGGTATTGACGACCGCAAGTGCGTCGGCACCCGCAGCGACCGCCGAGCGCGCGATCGTCGCGATGTCGGTGACGTTCGGCGAGAGCTTCGCGATGAGCGGTTTATCGGTCGTCGCGCGCGCGGCCCGAACGACGCGCGCCGTTAAATCGGGATCGCAGGCGAAAGTCTCGCCTTCGTGCGCGACGTTCGGGCACGAGATATTGAGCTCGATCGCGGCGATCTCGCTACGAGCGGCGAGCCGTTCGCAGACATATGCGTAGTCGTCGACGCTGAAACCCGCAACGCTGCCGATCGTCGCGCACGGCGTCTGCGCGAATTTCGCGACGTCGTGCCGGAGATACCAATCGATTCCCGGGTTCTGCAGCCCGATAGCGTTGAGCATCCCTGCCGGCGTATGCACGATCCGCGGCGTCGGGTTCCCCATGCGCGGCCGGCGCGTCACGCTTTTGAGGACGACGGCACCGAGGCGCGAAAGATCGACGTACGGAGCAAATTCCGCACCGCTGCCGTAGCAGCCGCTCAGGCCGACCGTCGGGTAAGGAAGCACGAGCGAACCGATCCGTGCGCTCACGTCGAACTTCGAAAGATCTACCATCGCAATTCATTCGCCAGGAAAACCGGGCCCTCGACACAGACGCGCGCATGCACGACATCGCTTCCGTCGGCGTCGCTCGGAGGAAACGACGGCGCCTGCGCACTGGTGCGTACGATCGGCACGACGCAGCCCCAGCATCCGCCGACCCCGCATCCGAATGCTTCCTCCAACGAGAGCTGCGCGGGAATATTGCGCTCTTGTGCGTAGGCGGAGACGGCACGCAACATCGGCGTTGGGCCGCAGGCGAGAATCGCCTCGGCTGCATCTTCGCGCGCGAGCAGATCGGTCACGACCCCGTTATATCCACGCGAGCCGTCATCGGTTGCAAGCAATAATTCGCAGCCCTCGGCAGCGAAGCGCTCGGCTTCAACCAACCGTTCGGCGGTTCGCGCACCGTAAAAGAGACGCACGCGCGCACCGCGTGCGAGCAATGCCTGCGCGGGCAACAGGACCGAAGCGATGCCGACGCCTCCCGCGACGATCGCGATATCGCGCTGCGCGCCCTCGCAATCGAAGCCGTTGCCGAGCGGCGCGACGAGATCGAGCCGGTCGCCGATTCGCAACGCACCCAAGCGATGGGTACGGTCGCCGGCGAGAAAAAAGAGCAGCGAACAGCGCTCGCCGCGTGCTTCGTAGATTCCTAAAGCAACGCCGGCCGCCTGGCCGCCCGGAAGCAATGCCATCGCAAAGTGACCGGGGCGAACCTTTTCAACGAGCTCCGGCGCCTCGAGACCAAGGAGAATAACGTCGCGCGCAACCTCGGAACGATCGAGGATGCGGGTAGGAACGACCGCCGAGATCGGTGATGAGAGCGCCACGGGCAGGCTTTTTCTCCAAATCTTAAAAAAACTCTCGGGATTATCACTGAACCTTCTCATCGTTTTAGCCGTTATACGTAGTAGAGTCGGAGGACTCAGAAGGAAAGGGGGGCCGACAAATGTCCGGAGTCATGGTTTTCACCAGCTTGGCAGAAGCGCTACGCGCAGGTTACCAAGTGTACGAACGTACGAATGAAGGGTATTTAGTTCGGACCCGAACCGATGCGGGTTGGGCACTCGCACTGGTGAACTGCAAACCGTAGTCTCTTTCCGAATCACGAACGTCTCCTTCAACGAAACGTAGCAGCAAGCGAAGAGGCCGCCGGATCAGTCCGGCGGCCTCTTCGTATCCTTCGTCGCTAGCGACGGTTCGGCGGCTTCGGCGGCTCGTCGAGCCCCGGCGTCGAGCCGGGGCGCCAGCCCCAGGGCGAACCGCCCGGCGGCGCATTCGGCGGCACTCCATTGGGGGGCACCGGCCCCGGCGGCGGCATCACCGGGCCGCGTCCGATGCCGAAACCGCCGATCTGGGCGCCCGAGAGCATCGCTCCGCTCACCTGTGCG
>JAKBCP010000204.1 GCA_021807645.1 bacterium | reverse complement strand
ACAAACCGACCAGCGGCCGCGATCCGGTCAATCAACGCACCGTGCTCAACCTCATTATCAACGAAGCCGCCCAGGGAACGACGGTCGTTTTTTCGTCGCATCAAATCGGACAGGTCGAGCGCGCCGCCGAGCGCATCGCGGTGATGCAGCGCGGGCGCATCGCGCTCGACGGCGTTGTCGACGATCTCAAGGCGGGGCGCAAAATCGTCGAAGGTATTCTGCCGAGCGACGATTTCTCCATCAACGGCCTTTCGAGTGACGCGCGCATCGGGCGGCTCGAACGTAACGGCCGCATACTGCGGGCCTTCGTTACCGATCGGCCCAACGAAGTTGCGGCGCAGATGAGCGCGCTCGGCGCGCAAGGATTGCGCGTCGTCGATCTGAGTTTAGAGGATATTTTCTTAGATGCCGTGGCCCCGCAGGCTGCGACGGCATCGGTCGTGGAGGAAGCCTAATCGTGGATTACATTGCTGCGCTGCGCGGGCGCAAGGCGCTCGTCGTTACGGTGATCGTCTTGGCGGCGATCTTTATCGTCAACGCGATCGTCCGTCTCTCGTTAGGTTCGACGCTCCATATGGCGCCGTCGTTTGCGGATTTCAAGTACATGAAAGGATCGGTTACCACCCACAAGGTGCTCCCCAATGGCGAGAAAGAGACCATCATCGTCAGTAAAGCGCTCGGACGCCGCGTGGTGATCGTCGATCGTGGATACCGCGGAACCACCGTGCACGCGACGAGTCCCGTAACGAAGAAGCCGCAGAAAATCGGCAGCAGTTCGGGGCCGCTCTTCACGGATCGAAAAACGACTGATGGAAAATCGTATAGAGAGACCATGCGGTTCGGTGGAGCGAGCGACCTCGGCTACTTCTGGTATGCTGCGCTCGTCGTCGGATTAATCCTTGCAACCGTACTATCGAAAACATTCTCATCAGAGAACGACGGACATCTCGAGATGAGCTTCATGCGGCCGCGATCGCGCGAGCATTTAGCGATCCGGGCGATCGCCACCGATATTCTGACAATCCTTTTGGCCGAGATCGCGACGGTGATCTTTGCGCTCGCAACCGTTGCCGTCTACATCGAGGTACGCCCGACGATCTCCGGCTCGACGCTGGCGACGATCTTGCTGAACCTGCTTGCACCGATCGCCTGGTATGCGATGCTGTTGGCGGCGACGGCGAGCCTGCGTGGCGGGCGCGGCCTCGTGGTCGGCTTCGCGTGGCCGCTTGCGTTCATCCTTCCCGGAGCGTTCAGCGGTACCGCCGGAAACGTGCTTCCCATCTGGAAGGTCGTGCACGCATTCCTGGTGCCGCTCGTTCGGCTCGATCCACTCTGGTACATGCAGCATTTCTCGCTGACGCCGAAGACGGTCGCACTCGGCGTGACCCTCGGAAACGCCGTTCAGCCGGTGCTCGCCGGACTCTCGATGCTGGCGTTGCTCTATTTCATCGCCGCGGTGCTGCAGTGGCGCCGCATGGAGGCCTAGATCGTGCAAATCTTCGGCATCAATCTCAGCGTTCTGCTCGGCGGGTTACGGCTCCGCTTCGTGCTCGGTTTTGAAGAAGTCGGCGACGACGACCTCGCGTCACATATCTAAACCGCCGTTGACGCTGTAGACGGCGCCGGTGATATAGCTCGATTCGTCGTCGAGCAAAAACTCGACGACGCGTGCGACTTCATCGGGTTGGCCGAGACGGCGTTGCGGAATCTTCTCGATCACTTTCGCGAGCGCGGCTTCGGGAATCGCGGCGACCATCTCGGTCTCGATGAATCCGGGGGCGACGCAGTTGACGGTGATGCCGCGCTGCGACATCTCCAGCGCGAGGCTCTTGCTAAAGCCGAAGAGCCCGGCTTTCGATGCGGCGTAATTCGCCTGCCCGACGTTGCCGGTCTCGCCGATCACCGAGCTGATATTCACGATGCGTCCAAAGCCGCGTTCGATCATGTGCTCGAGAACGGCTTTGGTCATACAGAACGCGCCGTACAAATTAACGTTGAGCACCATCTGCCAATCGTCGTGGGTCATCTTTCGCATCGTCTTATCGACGGTGATACCGGCGTTGTTGATCAGATAGTCGACATGTCCGAACTTTGCGAGCACCTCTTCCATGACCCGCGAGCAGTCGGCGGGCTCGTCGACGCGCCCTTGCACGACGAGCACGTTTGCGCCCTCGGAGGCGAGTTCGTTTTGAAAGCGCTCCGCCGTCTCGCGCCCCTTGTTGAAACCGGCGATAACGGTAATCCCGTTGCGCGCCAACCTACGCGTAATCGCGGCGCCGATACCGCGCGTGCCACCGGTAACCACGGCAACTCGAGGATTTGACACCAATATACCTCCGAAGCGAAGAAGTTTGTGCCTGCAGGTTAGCCGCCTTCTCGACGAATCATGCGCGGCAAACCAAGCGAGGGGTTGGGGGATACTCTTCACAACTTCTTCTCATGGGATGCACGCAGCGGCGGTACCATCGCGGCATGGAAGCAGCGGCCGCACACCTTTACGATGACGCCCCTCGTGTGATCATTTGGGAGATGACGCGCGCCTGCGCGCTCGCCTGCCGCCATTGTCGGGCCGAGGCGATCCCGCACCGAAACCCCGAAGAACTCAGCACGACCGAAGCGTTTGCCTTGGTCGATTCGATCGCGCGCTGCGGAAACCCGATCGTCGTGTTTACCGGCGGCGATCCGCTCATGCGCGACGACATTTATAAAATTATCGAACATGCCACCGAGCGCGGCTTGCGAATCGCCGTTTCGCCGAGTGCGACCGGGCGGCTTCGCGATAGCTCGCTGCTCGAGCTTGCCCGCGCCGGGTGCGAGCGCATCAGCCTGAGCCTCGACGCCGCCGACGCCGAGATTCACGACAACTTCCGCGGCGTCAAGGGATCGTTCGAGCGGACGCTGGCGGGCTATCGCTCCGCGCGCGAACACGGAATCTCGGTGCAGATCAACACGACGATCGCTCGCTTCAACCATCTCGACGTCGATCGTATCGCCGAGATGCTCGCCGAGCTCGACATCGCACTATGGAGTGTGTTCTTCCTCGTTCCGACGGGGCGCGCGGAGCTCGCCGAAGTGCTCGATGCCGCCGAGACCGAGGAGGTTTTCCGCAAGCTCTATCGCCTCGAATCGCGGCTTCCGTTCGGCATCAAAACAACCGAGGCGCCGCACTATCGCCGCTATCGTTCGCA
>JAKBCP010000006.1 GCA_021807645.1 bacterium | reverse complement strand
GTGACAACCCCATGCGCGACGTAAGAACTCTATGCGCGACGTAAGAACTCTATGCGCGACGTAAGAACTCTATGCGCGACGTAAGAACTCTATGCGCGACGTAAGAAACCCATGCGCGACATAGTAAAAAAGGGCTGGGCCTGCAGATGCAGGCCCAGCCCTTTACGATCGGCGCCGCGCGCCGATACCGCTTCGATTTAGAACTTGGTCGAGAGAATGAAGCGATAGGTTGCCGGCCCGAGCACGTTGCCGACGGTCGCCGCTTGCGAGCCGTTGACGAGCGGCACGGGAACGCCGCCTCCGTAGACCGGGAAGAGACCGTTGTAGGCGTTGAAGATGTTATCCCCGGAGATCTGGAAGTCGAAGCGTTTGTTAATGGGAACGCGCACGGTCATGTAGCCGATTCCGAACGGCGGACGGTTCAACGAGTTGTTGTTCCCGTAGAGCGTATCGCCGAGGGCGGCATAGAGGCCGCCTTTTGAACGGTAGTTGAGTTCGAGATTCGCCTGCGCGTACGGCAAGCGCGTGTTCATCGAACCGATCGTGCTGCCGTACCCGATGCCGCCGCCATTGAAGTTCTGGTTGGCGATGACGTTGAGGTTTTGGTTCTGCGTGCAATTCGGTCCCGGGGTCGAGCAGTAGAAGTATTGGGGCAAATTGTACACGTAACCACGCGACAGGTCGCCTTCGAGTTCGTAGCCGAGTCCGACGTGGGGAAGGCTCCGTAACCCGATTTCGATTCCCTGGAAACGCGCATTACTGAGGTTCACGTTCGATTGATAGAAGACCGGCGCGTTTGCGGGGGCGCCGGGGCCGCACTGTACCTGCGGGCTCGCACAGGTGTACGGGCTCGGGTACGTCTGGCCGAAGAACTTGTTAAACAAGTTCGTTTGATAGAGATCGACTGTTGCTACCGAATCGGCCTTCGGCATGCGGAAGCTCGCGCCGAGATCGAACCCGTAGGCCGTCTCAGGCTTGATGCCGCCGTTATTGGCCTTCAAGGTCGCGACGCCGGTCGAGGAGCTGTAGCTCGCCGTCGGGCTGGCGATCTGGCTGAGTAACAGGAGATATGGCGGCGCGATCGCCGAGCCGATCGAGAGACGGACTGCCGTATTGGAATTGGGGCGATACGTCAGCGCGAAGCGATCGTCGAAGTGCGAGTTGGTCGTCGAACCAAACGTCACGTTCGATCCATCGATCGCGCAGTTCGAGAAGCCGAACGAGAACGGACACGAGACCGGGTACGTGCTGTTGTAGAGGTTCTCGTAGAGCGTCGCGTAACCGCTCAGTTTCGCATTGATGCGGAAGTGGCCGCGCAACGTAAACGTCGTGAACTTCTGCGCCGATCCGGTCGGGAGATTAACGCTGGTAAACGAGCTCTTCGAGTATGAGGTCGTCGTCGAAACGGTCTGGTCGACCCCGAAGCTCAGCGTGTTGCTGCCGATCGGGTGGATGTAGAGGAAGGAGATACCCGAGAGGGCGTCTTGCTCGGTCTGCAGATAGGTACTTTTCACCCCAAGGGTCACCGGCGTGCCGTTGTAGAAAACCGGCGCTGCCGAGCAAACGTTAGCGGTAATTTTCCCGGGGCAAGAAGAGCCATAGAGCGTCTGCGTCACTAAACTCGGCGTCCCGTTGGGGTTACCTTCGGTAACCTGACGCAGAATCGAGGCGTGATAGTAGCGCGCAAGGACCGTATCGCGGCCGAGCGTCGAGCGAACTTCACCTTGGAAAATCGGTTCGTTGTTGATCTCCTGGTCGGTGCCGCCGGTATGCAGGTAATTCACACCGAGACCGCCTGCCGCGAGGCTTCCGGTATATCCGGCAAGCGGCGAGAACGTTCCGAGCGTGAGGTTTCCGGTGTTGCCGTTTTGATCGGCAAAGGTCTGCGAGCCGAGATAGCTCACCGTAGCCGTCGTTGCGTCGGAGAGTTTATAGCGAAACTTCACGAGCTCGGCGGTCTGCGTGTACTGTCCCTGCACGTTATAACAACAAGCGACGAGCGGGTAGATCGTCTGAATGCTCGACGACGTTCCGGGGATCGTCGTATAGGTGCTCGCCCCATTGAATCCGTTAAGCGATTTTCCAAGCCCGGTATCTACCGCGCCGGAAGGATCGTAATAGACTTGCTGGTTGTTGAGCACGGAAGGATCGTCGACCGTTGCGACGTCGAAGACCAAACCAAGGCGACTCACGGTATCGGAGAATCCGAAATTCGAGAACGTGCCGCCGTGATTGGTAACGCCGAGATCGATATCAGGCGTTGGTTTAAACGTTGGGTCTTTCGTGCGGAAGTTCAACGTACCGCCGATCGCGTAGTTGACCGGAACGGTAGCGCCGGGCCCCTTCACGACTTCGGTGTTCGAGAACATATACGCATTGAGGAACGTAGTGACGTAGTCGCCGTAGGTTCCCACCGAGAGCGGGTGCCCGTCGATGAGCGTCGCGGTCTCGAACGAACCGGCACCGCGAATATCGGGCACCGTGATCGAGCCGGGAACGGCAGCATTCGCGCTGCTCGACGGGAAGGATATCTGCACGCCCGGCACTTGGCTGAGCACGCGCGTCACCTGAACGGCGCCTTGATTTTCGTAGGTCGCCGCGGAAACGACGTTGACTGCGGCCGGCGTCGTGTTAAACGTACCGCGGCCGACGGCGCGCACCGTGGCGATCGTCCGCAGCGACGAAAACGTCGCCGCATGCATCGTCACGACGACGCTCTGGCTCTGCCCGGCAACGACCGTATAGTCGGTGTCGGTCGCCGTCTGATAACCGGGTTTTGTGACGATAATTTCGTACACGCCCGGCGCGATGCCGGAGATAGTGAAATTGCCCTTCGCGTCGGAGAGGGCGTAATAACTCTTTGGGCCGCGGACGGCGATCGTCGCCCCCGCAACCGGAGCACCGGAGACATCGTGGAGCGAACCGCTCACCGATCCGGCGCTTTGAGATTCAGCCTGTGCGACGAAGCGATGCGACGCGCTCCGAACCGTTGCCGCGCTGACGGGTCCAACGGCGAGCGCGGCGATTGCCGCGGCGAGCAGGAGTCGAGTGAATGTACTCAGAGCAAACCTCCTGTGAGAAACGAGAAATCCAAGGTCGTGCCGCCATGCGGCACACGCCCCCGAACTCTGCTGAGTTTACCCTGAAAAGATTAGGAGGAGATTAAGAAAGCAAGCGCTCGCGTCGCCGGAGCAGCTCCGCTTGGGCATCGATCCCGCCACCCTGGCGGAGCGCCAGCCGTCGGTAGGTTCCGTCGGGAAGTAACTCCCGCGATTGTTGCGTATCGGCGAAGAGGAGGGTGGCCAGCAGCCGATCGAGATCCTCGGCCATCTCGCGGTCCTCGATCGGGACGGCGAGTTCGACCCGACGGTCGAGGTTGCGCCCCATCCAGTCCGCGCTACCGATAAAGAGCTTCCGGTCGCCCCCGTCGGCAAACGAGAAGAGGCGCGAATGTTCGAGGAAACGCCCGACGATCGAGCGCACGCGTATGCTCTCGCTGAGACCCGGAACGCCCGGCCGCAGCGTACACATTCCGCGCACCAGGAGATCTATCGGCACGCCTACCTGCGAGGCACGATAGAGGGCGCGAACCACCTCTTTGTCCGTGAGCGCATTGAGTTTGGCGCGTATCCCGCACGGCCGCCCCGCCTCCGCGTGCTCGGTCTCGCGATCGATCGCGGCGAGGATCTCCCGACGCAACGTAACCGGAGCGACGAGCAATTCGTCGTAGTCGGTAACTTTCGCAAATCCCGTGAGCGCGTTAAACATCTGCGCGAGGTCGCCCCCCAGACGCGCCCGCGCCGTGAAGAGACTGAAATCCGTATAGAGTCGCGCACTTTTTTCGTTGTAGTTCCCGGTTCCGAAATGCATGTAGCGCCGTATGCCGTCCTCATCCTCGCGCACGACCAACAACGCCTTCGCGTGCACTTTCAAACCCGGAAAACCATACACGACGTGAACGCCGGCGCGCTCCAGCCGACGCGCCCATTCGATATTGTTTTCTTCGTCGAAACGCGCCTTTAGCTCGATGACCACGGCGACCTGTTTTTCGTTCTCCGCCGCTTCCAACAGTGCGCGCACGATCGGCGAGTCGCTTCCCGACGTTCGATAGAGCGTTGCTTTGATTGCCAACACGCGGTCGTCGTTCGCCGCGGCCTGCACGAACTGTACGACCGGATCGAACGAATCGTACGGATGGTGCAACAAAATGTCGCCTTCGCGGATTGCAGCGAATATATCGCTGACTCCGCGTAAACGCACGGGAATCGCCGGCGTAAAGGGCCGATCCCGCAACTCGTCGTGTCCGGCCTGCCGGTAGAGCAACATGAGATCGCTCAGTCCCATCAAACCGTCGATATCGTAGCAATCCTCTTCGCGAAGATCGAGTGCGTCGAGCAGAAAAGCCCGCAGGTTCTCGGGGATACCTCGTTCGACTTCCAGACGGACGGGTTCGCCGAATCGCCGTTTTTGCAACTCCGATTCGATCGCTTGCAGTAAGTCGTCGGCTTCGTCCTCTTGCAAATCGAGATCGGCGTCGCGCGTTACGCGGAACAGATACGATGCGCGGACGGCCATGCCGGGGAAAAGCGCGTCGAGATGGTGGGCGATCGCGTCTTCGATGAGCACGAAACTCCGCGCTCCCGGAGCGCTCTCCGAAATCTCGATAAACCGAGGTAACGTCGGGGGGATCTTCACGCGAGCGAAATGCACGTCGATCCCTTCGGGCGTGACCTCCTCGAGTTCGACCGCCAACGAGAGCGATAGGTTCGAGATGTACGGGAACGGATGCCCGCTATCGACGGCCAGCGGCGTGAGGACGGGAAAGACGCGCTCGTCGAAGACGTGCTCGACCGTGCGCGCGCGCTCTTCGTCGAGATCGGTGACGCTCAGAATTCGCACGCCTTTTTCGGCTATCGCGGGCAAGATGTCGTCTCGCAAGACCTTCATCTGCCGCGGCAACGTCTCGCGAATATACTCGGAGATCGCTGCAAAATGCTCGGCCGGGAGGCGTCCGTCGTCGGAGCGGGTGGTCACGCCGGCGGCGATCTGCTGTTTGATCGCGGCGACGCGGATCATAAAAAATTCATCGAGGTTCGTACCGAAAATCGAGACGAACTTCAGCCGTTCCAGTAGCGGAATCTTCGGATCGAGCGCCTCTTCGAGGACGCGATCGTTAAAGGCCAGCCACGAAAGCTCGCGGCTGAAAAAAAGCTCGGCATCGCCCCGTTCCGCGTTTTGCGGCGGAATCGCGGCTTCGAATCGCTGGAGCATCGTTCTCGCGGGATTCGCCGAGCGCGAGCGAAACTCTAGCCGCAATGCTCACCGATTTGCTCGTAGAGACCGGCACGCATCTCGAGATCGCCGGAGCGGCGCTTGCAATAGCCATCGCGGTGGGGGTGCCGCTCGCTCTGCTGACGGCAAAAACACGCTTCGTACGCTCCGCGACGCTCGGCGGGGTCGGCATCGCGCGCAGCCTGCCGACGATCGCCGTGCTTGCTCTGCTGCTTCCCTGGCTCGGCGTCGGGCGTCTGCCCGCAATCGTCGCACTGGCGTTGCTCGCCCTGCCCCCCATCGCCATCTCCGTTGATGCCGGGATGCGCTCGCTCTCCGCAGCGCAGCGCGAGATCGTCGATGCGCTCGGCCTCGGCAGCCGTACCCGTTTTTTCCGCATCGAGGTACCGGCGACGGCGCCGCTTGCACTCGCCGGGCTTCGCACCGCGGCGGTCGAATGTATCGCCAGCGCAACGCTGGCAACGTTTATCGGCGGCGGCGGGCTTGGGGACGGGATCGTGCGCGGTCTGCAGACCGGGAACGAGACGCTGTTGCTGCTTGCTGCCGCAACCGTCGCCGCGCTCGCCATCGCCGTCGACGCCCTGCTCGCGCTGCTCGTGCGCGGCGCGGAGGTATGGACGTAATGCGACGCAGCACTGCACTGGCAACGATCGGTGGAGCCTTCGCACTCGTGCGCTGCGCGCCATCACGAGCGATTCGCATCGGTTCGAAAAATTTCGCAGAGTCGATTCTCCTCGCCGAACTCTACGCTCAAACACTCGAAAATCTCGGCATCGCCGTCGAACGTCGCTTCGATCTCGGATCCACGCAAATCGCGCTTGCGGCGCTGACACGCGGCGACATCGATTGTTATCCCGAATATACCGGCACCGCACTCATCGACGTCCTACACCACGCGCCGATGCGAGACGGCGAGGCGATTCTAAAACTTCTGCGAGCGACATTCGAAGCGCGCTTTCATGCGACGTGGCTCGCCCCGGCACCGATGAACGATTCGCAGGCGCTCGCAACAACGCGGGAGATATCTCGACGCCTCAACCTCACGACGCTCACCGAATGTTCGCGCCTTGCGCCGCAGCTTCGCCTCGCCACCATTCAAGAGTTTCTCGCCCGCCCCGATGGTTTACCGGGGTTACAGCGCTATTATGGGGGCTTCCATTTTCAATCCATTCGAACGTACGATATCGCACTAAAATACGAAGCGTTGCTTACCGGCAAGGCCGACGTCGCGACCGCGTTTACTACCGACGGAACGATCGCAGCCCGCGGGCTGGTCGTTCTTCGCGACGATCGTCATTTTTGGCCGGCATATCACGCCGCGCCGGTCGTTCGAACGGCAACGCTCGTTCGCTTCCCACGCATGCGCGCGGCGCTCGACGCACTCTCCGCGCGTCTCTCGACATCGGCGGTCGCCTCCATGAACGAGCGCATCGAGTCCGCGCAGATGAGCCCCGCTGCCGTAGCGCACGGTTTCCTGCAATCGTCGTGACGGTTGAAGCGCCCTACGCTCTTCGCTTCGACCGGGCTTCGGTGCGTTTTCCCGGGTCGCCGGCGCTCGCACTCGACCGGATCTCTTTAGATATCGCAGCGGGAGAGCTCCTTACCATCGTCGGTGCCTCCGGCTCGGGTAAGAGTACGCTTTTGCGCTGCGTCAATCGCCTCGTCGAACTCTGCGATGGACGCATCGAGATCGACGGGCGCGATCTGGCCACGTTCGCGCTCGATCCGTTCCGCCGAACGATCGGCTACGCGATCCAGGGCGTCGGTCTCTTCGCACACCTCACCGTCGCCGAAAATCTCGCCCTCGTGCCGGAGACGTTAGGTTGGCCGCGCGCGCGCATCGATGCACGCATCGATGAGATTCTCGCGACCGTACGCCTCGATCCGACGGTCTATCGCAAACGACGCCCGCGCGCGCTCTCGGGCGGACAGGCACAGCGCGTTGGAATCGCCCGTGCGCTGATGGCGTATCCCCGCTTGCTGTTGCTCGACGAGCCCTTTGGTGCGGTCGATCCGATTCTCCGTCCGCAACTCCAAGCCGAATTGCTCGACGTCCTCCGCAACGCGCGCACGACGACGTTATTCGTTACGCACGACGTCGACGAAGCGCTCTTTCTGGGAGATCGCATCGCCGTCATCGACGACGGCCGCTTACGAGCGGTCGGAAGCCCGCGCGCGATGCTCGAGCGGCCGCCCGACGACTCTACCGCCGCTCTTCTTTGCGGCGACCGACTCTTGCACGAGTATCGCCTGGCACGCCTGGCGACGCGCGAGCAGCCGACGTGATTGCGGCGATCTCCGCCCATATTGCGCTCTGTGCGTTCGCGGTCGCCGTTGCGGCTGCCGTCGCCGTTCCCGCCGCACTCGCGCTCGCCGATCGCCCGAGCGTCGAACGGCCGCTCTCGGCGCTTCTCGGAGCGCTCTACACGATTCCGTCGCTCGCGCTCCTGGCCGTACTCGTGCAATTCGTGGGGCTCGGAAATGCGAGCGTCGAGATCGCGCTGGTCGCCTATGCGCTCTATGCGATCTTTCGCAGCACCGTCGCCGGGGTTCGCGCGATTCCCGCGGAGCAACGCGAAGTCGCCACGGCGCTCGGGCTTCCATCCTGGAAGCGTCGGCTGCGCGTCGAACTCCCACTCGCGATTCCGGCGATCCTTTCCGGGCTTCGCATCGCCACCCTCGGCAGCATCGCACTTGCCACCCTCGGCGGGTATGTCGGCGGAAGCGGGCTGGGCGCGATACTCTTTACCGGCTTCGCGCTTCAGAACCGCGCGATGCTCGTGCAGGGAGCGCTCGGCGTCGTCGCGATCGCCCTGTTGGCCGAGTTGGCGTTTCGCGCTCTCGAACGCTCTGCGCGACGACGAGCGAGCGCGTAATACTCGAGAGACTCCGCGGTTAGAGGCCTTCGCGGCGCTCCAACAGCACCAAAGCAAAGCCGGCGTCGTCGTCGGGCATATACATCCGCTCGTCAAAGCCGGTAGCGGCGGCAAGGTCGTGGAGCTCCTCGCGCGTGAACTTATGCGACGATTCGATATGGACGCGCTCGCCTTCGGTCACGCTTATCGTGCCCCGCCCCTCGCCGAGCGCGTACGTCGCGCTCTCCTTCGCGATGAGATACGATTCGATGCTCCCCGTAACTTCGTCGAAGTGCGACATGTGGCGAAAGTTTTCGACCTCGATCTCGGCGCCGAGCTCGCGATTCACGCGTGCGAGAACGTTTTTCGAAAATGCCGCCGTCACGCCGATGGGGTCGTTGTAGGCACGCTCCATCGCCGCGCGATCTTTCCGAAGGTCCACGCCGAGCAAAAGGAGGTCGTGCGGCGCGAGAGCGCCGCCGATCGCGCGCAGGAGTTCCTGGCCGCGGCGCCCCGGATAATTCCCGAGGTTCGAGCCCAAGAACAGCGCGAGCGTTGCCGGCCGTCGCGATACTTCGGCAAGAACTTGGAAATAGTCGCCCGCGAGTGCATCGACGACTAGCGACGGGTAGCTCTCGAGTAATTGCGCGGCAGCGGCGCGTAGCGCTTCGAGTGAAATGTCGATCGCCGTGTAAACGGCGCTTCCGTAATTTTCGATCGCCGCTTCGATGAGCATCCGCGTTTTCTCGGAGCTCCCGCTCCCGAGTTCGAGCAGGTGCGGCGACGGCCCGAGATTCGCAACGATCGTCGACGCATGACGCTCCAAGAGCAGGCGCTCGCGTCGAGGCAGGTCGTACTCGGGAAGCAACACGATCGCCTCGAAGAGCGCCGAGCCCAGTGCATCGTAGAGATATTTCGAGGAAATCGATTTTTGCGTCGCGCGCAGACCGTGCAGAACGTCGCGCTCGAAATCTTCGGCCGTATGATTCTCCCAAATGCGCTCGCTATAGCGGTCGCCGAACTCCGCGGAGATCATGGTTTCGGCTCCGGCCGCAGCAACGAACGGTGAAAACCGTAGAGGAAATAGACCGCCAGGCCGACCACGAACCACGCTGCAAAACGCAACCACGTGGGCAGCGACAGCCCCGTGATGAGATAGATGCAGCCGAGAGCCCCCAAGACCGTAAAGAGCGGCGCCAGCGGGGCGCGGAACGGGCGCGGCGCATCCGGTTCGACGATGCGTAAAACCAAGACGCCGGCACAGACGATGGCGAAGGCCGAGAGCGTGCCGATATTCACGAAATCCAGCAGCGTCGAGAGCGGCAACACCGCCGCCAAGGCGGCGACGATGACGCCGGTGATGACGGTCATGCGAGCCGGCGTTCGAAAGACCGGGTGGATACGCGCGACGCCCGGCGGCAGCATGCGATCTCGCGCCATCACGTAGAAGATGCGGATCTGCCCCAACAGCGACGTGAGCATCACTGTGGTATTGCCGGCGACGCCGCCGAGGGCAACGACTGCATAGATGACGTTATCGTGCGAGACGTTTCCTAGAGCGTCGAGCATCGCGGCGCCCTCGGAGAGGCGCCCGTACGGCATCGCCCCCACCGTAGCGTACGCAATCGCCACGTAGAGTAGGCCGCCGATCGCGAGGGCCAGGAGAATACCGATCGGCACGTGTCGTTTCGGTTCGTGCGCCTCTTCGGATGCCACCGTTACGGTATCGAAGCCGATATAGGCGTAAAAGACCAGCGCCGTGCTCGCAACGATGCCATGCCAGCCATGCGGTGCGAACGGCGTGAGGTTTGCTGCATGGACGCCCGGCAGAACCACCGCGAGGAAGATCAGCATCGAAAGCACCTGAAAGATCACGAGTGCCCCGTTGATGCGGGCGGATTCGCGAATACCGATCGCCACCAGGGCGGCGATTGCAAGCGTGATCAGCGCCGCGATGAGATCGAACTGCGGATGCGTCGTAAAGACATTCGCTTCGCGCGCCCACGACGGCAAAACGATGCCGGCTTTCGCCAATAAATGGCCGGCATATTGGGACCACGACGAAGCGGTCGGCGCAACCGATAGCCCGTACTCGAGAATGAGATCCCAGCCGATCACCCACGCCACGAACTCGCCGAGCGTTGCGTAGGCGTAGGTGTAAGCACTTCCCGCGATCGGAACCATCGATGCGAATTCAGCGTAACAGAGCGCGACGCAGAGGCTGACGAGCCCGGAGAAGAGATAGGCGAGTATGACCGCCGGCCCGGCGACGTGCGCGCCCGCGCCGATCGTCGGAAAAATTCCGCCGAGCATCGTACCGAGGCCGATTGCGGTGAGTGCGGGCCAGCCGAGAGCGCGACGAAGCCGCGGCCCATCGCCCTGCACGGAATCGCGCGCGATCGGTTGTCGCGCGAGCAATTGACGGAAGCGACTCATCGTCGGCGCGCTTCGCTAGGAGTTCGTCTGACTTTGGCCATTGTCGGATCCAGCATCGAATTTCGTTCGAAAACGAGGCGCGAAGAGGGAGCGAAGCCGTAGCTTCGTGACCGATGAGCAACGAAGTATTCGGACAAAAGGCGGTCTGGGGGCGAAAATGCGCCGAAGTCGGGCAAACTCCTACAATCGCAAAAGAATCCGCCCGCGTCGCTCGTACGCGCGCATCTTCTCCCATCGATAGCGAATTAATGCGATATATTGTACGGTCTCGGCATACGGTGGAACGCCGCGATATGCAAGCACCGCGCCGGGCCCGGCGTTATATGCCGCCAAGGCAAGCGCGTAGGGCGAGCCGACCGGCGCCCCGACGCCCTTCATGCGATATTTCGCGACGTAACCGCCGAGGAGCCGCGCCGATGCACGGATCGACGCATAGGGATCGAACGGATCGAGCCCTACCTCTGCAGCGGTTCCCGGCATGAATTGACCGATGCCGATCGCACCCGACGATGAAAGCGCATAAGGATCGTATGCAGATTCTTGCAGCAGCGTCGCAGCGAGAAAGAGCGGCGGTAACGCGTTTTCACGCGCAGCGCGTTGCGTACTTATCGCAAGATAAAGGGCCGCAACGGCATCGATGCGCGGGTTATCGGCGAGGATCGCGCGCGCGATTGCGAGCGAATCGTGACGAACGGGGCCGCCATTTCGCACGAGATCTCCGCCTGCGAGCCCATGAAGCAGACGATTGCGCGGCCAACTTAAGATCGCATTAACTAACGGTACGTCAAATCGATGAATTCGAGCGCGCGGTTGCGGCCGGTGCAAGGAGAACGCGCTACACGCGCACAACAGCGTCAACGCTATCGGCGTCGCGCGAGCGAGAAGGGAACGCAACCATGAATATCGTCGGTGCATTACTGATCGTCCTCGTTATCGGCGATCTCGGTTCGACCTTCTTCTATCACGTTCCGCAGCATCTTTGGTTCACGTTGCACTTGCGCACCCATCACGACCGTCGTCGTTCCTATTGGGATCATGCCGTTCTTTCCCGCGATCCGGCGATTCTACTCGACGGGTTCCTCGGAGCGCTGCCCTACCTCATCGTCGCCGCCTTCGCCGCTCGGCTTTCCTGGGAAGGAGCCCTCCTCGGCCTCCTCCTCGGCCAGATCCACGTTTGGTGGCGCCATACCACCGAACTCGGCTGGAAGAGCCCCCGCTGGCTGCAAGCGACCCTCCGCCCTCTTCAGATCGTCCTTCCCGAGGATCATGACGGTCACCACCGAAACCCCGAGATCGAGTTCGGCGACATCTTCCGCTTTTACGATGCTCCGGCTCGAGCGCTCATCAGCCTTCTCGCCCCGACCAGCCGCCGCACCCGCAACGCGTCGACGCGACGTCGGCGAGCGAAAAGGATACCGGTGCGCGCCTAACGGGGAGATAATGGCAAAGCGCGCACTCTTTCTTATTTCGGATACCGGTGGTGGACACCGGAGCGCCAGCAACGCAATTTGCGCGGCGCTCGACGAACGTACGGATCCTTCATTCGAGCACCGCATCGACGACGTTGCGGCGCACTGCGCCTTTCCGCTGACCCAACTGGGGCTCGGATACAGCATGGCGCTGCGCTACGCCCCACCGGTTTACGGCGCGCTCTATTATGCAACCAACGGCCGGCGCCGCTATCGCGCCCTGGTGCGTTTTTGCGAGCCGCTCTATCGCGAACGGCTCCGGAACCTCTTCCTCGAATACCGTCCCGACGTGATCGTCTCGGTCCATCCGTTACTCAATCACGCCGCGCTCCGCGCGCGCGCCGATGCCGGGCTCAACCACATCCCCATCGTGACGGTGATCACCGACCTCGGGAAAGTCCACGAATCCTGGCTGACCCCCGATGCCGACGCGATCGTCGTTCCCGCACGCGAGGTCTACCTCCGCGCGCTCTCGCGCGGCGTCTCACCGGCGCGCCTTCGCTGGCTCGGGCACCCAATCCACCCCAAGTTCGACGATGTCGTCGGAACCAAACCGGAACTACGTCGCGAACTCGGACTCCCGCAACAGGCATCGATCGTCATGCTGATGGCAGGCGGCGAAGGCGGCGGCAAATTGATGACCACGGCGATCGCTTTGGCGAAAGCGCACCTTCCCGTCGAACTCGTCGTCGTCTGCGGGCGCAACGAGGCGCTCCGCGAACGCCTCGCCGAACTCGCACCGAGCCTTCCGACGCCGATGCATCTGCTCGGCTTCACCGATCAGATTCCCGAATATTTCCGCGCCGTCGATCTGCTCGTCACCAAGGCCGGCCCGGGCTCGCTCGCCGAAGCGAACGCCGCGCAATTGCCGGTCGTCGTTTACGACTACGTTCCGGGACAGGAGCGCGGGAACGTCGATTTCGTGCGCAAGAACGGGCTCGGCGAAGTCGCGCTTCACGGCGCAGCGCAGGTCGTTCATGCAGTAGAGCGTATGATCGCCGATCCGGCGCGGCTGGTGCAGATTCGTATTCGCCAGGAAGAGGTTGCACCGAAAGCGTCGTCGCGCCGCATCGCCGCGCTCATCTCGCAGATCGCCGTCGACGGAACGATTCCCGCCGACGATTCACCGTTCGCGCCGCAACTCCAACTCGCCGCGCTCTAAACGCGCGCCTCGATGCGCCGGTGCCGTTATCCCGAGTAGCTGCAACGCTGTTATCCCGAGTAGCCGCAACGCTGTCATCCCGAGTAGCTGCAACGCTGTCATCCCGAGTAGCTGCAACGCTGTCATCCCGAGTAGCCGCAACGCTGTCATCCCGAGTAGCTGCAACGCTGTCATCCCGAGTAGATGCAACGCTGTCATCCCGAGTAGCCGCAACGCTGTCATCCCGAGTAGCCGCAACGCTGTCATCCCGAGTAGCCGCAACGCTGTCATCCCGAGTAGCCGCGAAGCGGCGTATCGAGGGACCGCCGACACGCGCATCTCGATACGGCGCTGCGCGCCTACTCGATGTGACAGCACGAATCGCCGCGCCTACTCGATGTGACAGCACGAATCGCCGCGCCTACTCGATGTGACAGCACGAATCGCCGCGCCTACTCGATGTGACAGCACGCTTCGCCGCGCGCGCCGCGATGCGCCGGCGCAGGAAATCTATCGTTCGACCAACCGGCGCGAGATACGGAGCAACATCGCGCGCGGAGTAACCTTCGGCGAGAACGCGAGCGCGGCGTTCATTACTCCGGGAATCACGACGCGCTTTCCGCGTTTCCATCCATCGTAACCGGCGCGCGCAACCGCTGTCGCGTCGGCGAGCGGCTGCATCGAGAGAAGCGGCGTTCCCTCCATTTTTGCGCGGGTAAAG
>JAKBCP010000203.1 GCA_021807645.1 bacterium | reverse complement strand
TTGCGCGGTAACGCTCTGCGCGCCGTTCGCTGTCGGAGCGCTGACGACCGAGCCGATCTGTAACGTCCCGTCGATAAACGTGTCGGGGCTACCGCTTGCAAGTAATGCACTCGCCCCCGCGGTATCGCCACGCGCGAGATCGGCGAGATAGACGCGCACGAGGGCGCGCGCGGAGGAACCGCCGATCGCCGGGGCGGGCGCGGGGCTCGGGAGCGTCTTCCGTGCCACCGGTAAGCGCGGCTTTTTCTCCACAGTTCGCGGCGTCGCTCGCGGCGTCGCAACGGCCTTTGCGACCGGTTTCGGCGTCGCGCTCGGCTCCGCGCTCGGCGTCACCGTCGCAACGGGGCTCGCCGACGGCGAGGGCTTCGCCGTCGGAGTCGCGGTCGGTTTCGCGCTGGGCGTGGGCTTCGGCGTGGGGGTCGTCTTCGGCGTCGGCGTCGAAACCGGCGCAAGCGTCGGCGTCTCGGTCGGTACCGGCGAGATGCTCGGAACGCTCGTCGGTAGATGCGCATGCATCGCCGTCAGGCGCCCGGCAAGACCGCCGATCGCGAGCCCTGCGAGCACGACTAAGAGGCCGAGAAGTAGGACCGGCATCCAACCGCCTCCCTCGGGAGGCTGTTCGCGACGGCGACGGTTCGAAAGATCGTTCATGACGCTATAAGGCGGAAGTACGCGCTGCGGGCAGGCTGATCCTCGATTTGACGGCGAAGTATTCGCCCGTGATCCACGTGAGGGTTCCACTCGACCTCAACGCCATCGCCGACGGCGATGCCAGTGCGTTCGCCCTCGCAACGCCGCTCTCGCTGTTGCAGATCCTCGCGCTCGCCGTGCGCCAGAGTATCGGCGAACGCGCACCACGCGATCTCTTCGAGCGCAATTTCGAGCGCACGCTTGCTGCACTCAATTCCGGCGATATCACCGTGACCGTCGATGGACGCGAATGCCGGAGGCTCGACGAAGTAATCGTCTGCGGCACCGACGCATCGGTGCGATTTTTTCTCAGTCACGCGCGCCTCTCGGCGCTCGCCGCGCTCTTCCGCTAACGATACGTGCCGGCTCAGCAGCTCGCACTCTCGGCGATTCTTCGAGAGGCCTTCACGCGCTTGTGGAATCGGCGGCGCGGAACGCTCGCGGCGACGGCGATCGCCTGCGTCGTCGGCCTCGCGATCTCGCATGCCCCGTTGCGGCCGCTCGTCGCCCAGAGTGCCGCGCAGCTCATCGCGCTGCCCCTCGTCGCAAGTTTTATCTACCTCTGGGTGACCGATCTTCCCGACGGCTCGCCGCGCCCGCTCGGGGCGGTGCTCGAACGCTTGCTCGAACGCTCGTGGGCGGTTATCCTCATCGATCTCGTGCTCTCGCTGATCCAATCGCTAACGACCGTACCGAGCATGATCCTCTGGGACTTGTTGCTCGTTCCGCTCCTCGCCGCAACGATCTTCGCCGATGTCGCCGCGACACTCGATTCCCCGCTCTCGGCATTCGCGATCTTCCCACATGCGTTCGCACGTTCGGTTTTCCTAGCGATGCATGCGCGCAATTTCGGGCGCATGTGTTTGCTGCTCGCCGCGCAGTTCGGGCTCCAGGCAATACTCTTAGAGATCGCTCTCGTTCTCCCGCATGGCTTCCGCGCCGACGGAACGCTGTTGCTTGCGATTATCGCGCAAATCGCTCTGGCAGCAGTGGCGGCGCGCATGTTCGTCGAAGCATCTTCCTCGAATCCATGAAACGCATCGTCGCCGCGCTCTTCTCCGTTCTCTTGCTCGGCGCGCACGCCCCCACGCACTGCGCTTCCGCGCTCTCGCGCTTCCACGGCGAGGATGCCTACACGATCGACGGCCGCAACGTAATGACGGTGGTGTACGACGGAACGCAGAGTCTCCGGGTGAGCCGCGTCGGGGCCGATCTCCGCTTCGAAAACGTGATCGAGTACACGAAAACGCTCGGTTCGCGCGTACGTCGCAAGACCGCCCGCGTCGTGCGCATTCTCACCCCCGATCTCCGCGAGATTCGCACCTCGCTCAACCAAGACGAAGACTCGCTCTCTCTGCTCGACCAGCCCTTCGCCGCGCGGATCGACGGCAAGACGCTTGCCGCACTCGCCGGGCTCACGCAATCGATCCCCTTTACCGCTTCCTCGCCGTTGGGTGGCGCACCGCTTCACGGAAGCCTCCGCGCCGTAGGATCGCCCGCAACGGTTCCTGCCGGAGGCGTTCGCGTCGCGTTTACCGCATCGGGCCCGATGCGCGGGCCGTTGCCCGAACTTCCGACAGCGAGCATCGACGGCAAGATCGCGCTCGTCGGCACCGCCGAATACGATGCCGCGGGCGCGCTCGTGCGCCTGCGCAGCCGCCTGCGCATTACCGGTCTTCTCGCCGCCTCCGGGCAGAGCGGCCCGATCGAAATCCTCTTCGTACGGCGCTTTGCACCGGATTGCGCGCCGACCGCAGCGCCCGCCGCATCGCCGGTTCCGACGCCCTCGCCGTGAACGATTTTATCTGCCGCCGCCCCTAGGAGGTGGATTCCCGAGCTACACCCTCGGGTCGGTGTGGCGCCGTGCGCTATCGGATTTCGTGCCCGCGACGATCACCATACCTTTGCGCCCACAATGCGGGTGGATCGCGAGAGCTCCGTGCCGATCGGCACTTAGCTCTCGCGATCCACCCGCATTTGCTTACACGTCTAGTTTTTAGGCAACTGAATATCTCGGCACGGCACGGCGTGAAGACTCGCCCACGGCCACTTGGTTCCGAGCGTACCAAACGACGATATTAAATCGCCCGTCGGCATTCGAAGGTGAGCGGCACGGAGTTCGGCAGGAGTTGCTCCTCGCAGCAAACTGACGATTATGGACCGCGCACCATGTTCGTTCCCGAGGTAGACCCAACCGCGCAATCTTCCGCTCCGATCGACTATCTCGCCGATCGATGCTACGTATGTTCCATTTCGATTCGGGGGCGCCACAACGGGCGCCCCAACATCCAAAAATGAACCGGCGCATCGAGTGTAATCCGACATTTTGCGAAAGACGGTGTATGTTGAAACAGACGGAAGCTGTGCGTCGTAATGGGAAACGTGGCGTGAAATCATATTACACTAAGTTCCTTGAACCGGGTACGATCCCCAGCAGTTTCGCGCGTTGACGCCAGGCGGAAGCTTCCCATTCCACCATTGGACATGCGATACATCGTTGACCCCATAGCCGCC
>JAKBCP010000202.1 GCA_021807645.1 bacterium | reverse complement strand
ATCTCGGCAACGATCCGTTCGAGCGTCTCCCCTGCAGGACGCGCGCGATGCGTCGCATCGAAAGCAACGATCTCCGCGCCGGCATCGACGATCTCCGCGACCTCGCGCAGCGTCGGCGTGATGTAGGGTTCGAAGCCGCCGTACACGCGTTTCACCAATCCGATCACCGGCAGGTGAGACCTTGCTTTCACCGCGCGAATATGCGCCGCGCTCTGAATCCGCAGGCCGACCGCTCCGCCCTCCTCGGCCGCAAGCGCGAGCGCCGCGATGACGCCGGGGTCGTCGAGCGCGCTCCCCGATTTCGCCTGCACCGAGACGATGAGGCCACCGCGGATGGCGTCGAGCGGGTTCATCGCTCGCTCAAATCCGGCGCGGCGATTCCCGCCTCGGCGAACGCGAGCAGCGCGGCGCCGAGCGCACCGTCGTAGAGCGCTCGCCGAAGATGCCCTCCGGCAAAATGCGTTCGCAATTCGCCGCGCAACGCCCGCGCAAAACGTGGATCCTCGCCGAGCCCGCCGAGCAACGCCACAAATGGGGCGCGCAAACGCGCGCGCCGCGCGGCCGTGCGAATCTGTTCGGCGAGCGCGCTCGCGTGGGCGAGCACCAGGCTGCGAGCGGGGCGATCGCCCTCGTGTGCCCGCGCGAGGATCGCCGGTGCGAGCGCGGCGATCTCCGCCCGTGCGAGCCCGCCATCGTAGAATCGCCGCGCGATCTCCGCGGCACCGCAGGCGAAATGCCGCTCGACGGCGACGAGCAACCCGCTTGCACGTCGCGCGTCGGCTACAATGAGCGCTGCCCGCAGGGCATCGCGGGCGAGGCCGAACGCCGAGCCGTCGTCGCCGAAAAGATAGCCGTGCCCGCCGACCCGTACCTCGCTCCCGTCGCGAGCCCGCGCCACGACGACCGAGCCCGTCCCGGCGATCGCCGCGACCCCCGGCTCGCCGGCGTGCGCCCCGGCGAGCGCGTTCTCCGAATCGTGGGTGTAGCGCAGGTGACGAGCGGCGATCCGCGGAGCTCTCCCGCGCAGGCGCCCGTCGAAGCCGCTGATCCCGACGACCGCGCTTTCGATCCGCGTCGATGCCGGCAACCCCGCTCGGCGGATCGCCGCCGCGAGCGCCGCTTCGACGGCCTCGCGTAGGCGCGTCGATGTCGCCCCGAGCCCCAACTCATCGCCGGCTCCGCCGCTCGCGCGGGCGAGAACCGTACCGCGTTCGTCGACGAGGGCGGCTTTCGTCGCACTCTGTCCGACATCGATCCCGGCGAAAAGGAGCATCGCTTGCGGCGTCAATCGAGGGCGAGCAATGACCGCGCGTACTCGTTGGCGGCAAATTCGCGGGTCGCGCGATTCTCCAGCCGAGCGACCTCGTTGGTTCGCTCGCGGTGATGGTAGAGTTCGTGCCCGACCGCGAGCGAGATGAACTCGCCGAGCTCCGATGAGGGTAAGTGCTCCGCGATTCGCAGGTTCACGCGAATCGTCGGCCCCTGCGGATCGTACTCGGAACGCAATTCGTCGACGCCCCATTCCCCGAGATCGGCGAACTCCACGGCGACTCCGAGCGCTCGCGCGCGGCGCAGTGCTTCACTCATTCTTTACGCTCCCCCAAGTCGACTCCATCGTTTTGTAACGCAGCGCGAAGCGCGAAGATATCGATATCTCCGACCGAACGCGCACTATTCTTCGCTATCGCGGCGGCAGTTCCGGCTGCCTGCCCGAGCGTCATGACGGTCGGTGTTAAGCGCGCCGACGCCAGCGCTTCGTGCGTCGTCGAAATGCAGCGGCCGGCGACCAACAGTCCTTCGGTACGCTCGGGAACGAGGCAACGGAAGGGAATCTCGTACGCTCCTCCCGGAGCGACGCGATGCGTGGTCGTTCCGATACCCGACGGATCGTGAATATCGATCGGATAGGCGCTCCGCGCGACGGCGTCGGGGAAGCGGCGAGCGGAAAGTACGTCATCACGAGTGAGGGTGTAACGCCCGACGATGCGCCGCGACTCGCGAATCCCAACCTGGGCTCCACTGGCGAGAATGCGCGCGCGCTCGAAACCCGGAACGTATTTGTTAAAAAAACGAATCAACTCCAACGCTTGACGACGCCCCTCGATCTCGGCACGGGTAAGATCGAATGCGTCGAGCGGATCGACATCGAGCACGCGCGACATATTCACCGTCATTTCATCGGGATACGGCGATGCAAAGAGCGAGACGATGTCGCGAGGAATCGTTACCTCGCCGCGTTCGCGCGCGAGGTTCCAGAGCTCCCAGAGCCCGGCGATCGCCGAGAGATTCTCGGGTCGAAGATCGGCGACCGGCAACGAACTGCGTATCTGGTCGGGATGCGCGCGCAGATAGGCGGCGAGTGCCTCGCCATCGACCGGGCCGATCCGCAGCATCAAGCTCGCCGGCTGCACGCGGCCGCGCTCGTCACCGCGGCGGGTCGCCGCACCGGCGGAATGCGCGACGAGCGCGTCGGCGGTAGCGTCGATCGTCGTCGTCGCGAAAAACTCGAGCTCGCCGCCGATCGTCGTGACGCGCACGCCGATCGTGCGCTCGCCATCGCAGATCGCGGCGAGAAACCACGCATGCAAGAGCAACGTCACGCCGGCTTCGGCCATGAGTTCGACGAGTAACGCTTTATGAAGCTCGGGATCGAACGGCGTGATCGTCGCGACGTAATCGGAGCTATCGTGCCGGTGCCCCGGCGAGCCGCCCATCGCCGTCAAGCGCTCGACGATCTCCTGAGCGATCCCGCCGACGATTCGGGTTTCACCGGAGTGAAAGGTCATCCACGGGCCGACCATCGCCGCGGTCGCCGTTCCCCCGAGGAAGCCGTAGCGTTCGATCAGCAGCGTCCGGGCACCGTGCCGGGCCGAAGCGATCGCAGCGGCGCAGCCCGCATTCCCGCCGCCGACGACGATGGTATCGAAGGGCTCCATCGCCCGGAAGTTCCCAGCTCGGGGCTCGCTCCCTGGCACCGAGCTCCGCCGGGCGAAGAAAAACAAGGGCAATGCGCCTCGAACGGGTATTGAGGGCCTTCATGCTGCTACAACGAGTCAAGCCGCTCTCGCGCCTATTGGCCGAGGCAGGCGACCAAAAACACGCTCTCAAGAAAACACTCGGCCCCGGCGCGCTGACCGCGATGGGTATCGGTGCCATTATCGGCACCGGTATTTTCGTCTTGACCGGCGTCGCCTCGGCGAAGTACTC
>JAKBCP010000201.1 GCA_021807645.1 bacterium | reverse complement strand
TTCGATCTCAGGTTGCCGTTCGTGCATGGTTTACCCCGTCGTAATCGCGCCGATGAGGCGCTTGAAGAAGGTTGGCTTCTCGAAACTGGTGATCGGAATATCCTCGCCTTCGAGGCGACGAGCGATTTTATCGTAGATCGTTCGCAGGCGATTGCTTTCGTCGAGCACGATCGGCTCGCCGCGATTGGTGGTATCGATGATCTCTTCGTCGTCGGGAATGACGCCGACGAGCGTTGCGTTGAGCACCTCGCAGACATCTTCGACCGCGAGCATATCGCCGCTGCGCACCATCTCCGGGCGCAGGCGGTTGATGACCAGCGAGATCGGCATCGGCACTTCGAGCAGCTTGCCGATCACCCGGTCGGCATCGCGAATCGCGCTGACCTCGGGCGTCGTTACCACCAGCGCCTCTTTTGCGCCGGCGACGGCGTTGCGGAAACCGGTCTCGATCCCGGCGGGGCAATCGATCAACACGAAATCGGCGAACTCGTCGAGCCCGGCGATGACTTTCGCAAACTGTTCGGCGGTAATCGCTTCCTTTTCGCGCGTTTGCGCGGCCGGCAAGATCGCCAGCGATTCGAAACGCTTATCTTTGATGAGCGCTTGGCGTAATTGGCAGCGCCCCTCGGCGACTTCGACGATATCAAAGACGATGCGCTTTTCGAGGCCGAGCACTAAATCGAGATTGCGTAGGCCGATATCGGCATCGACGAGCACGACGCGGTGTCCCCGTTTGGCTAACGCGGCACCGAGGTTTGCGGTCGTCGTGGTTTTTCCGACGCCGCCTTTACCGGAGGTTACGACGATTCGTCGCGTGCTCACATTACCAACTTTCTTCTTTACTGAAAGGAACGACGACGATCTTTCCATCGCGCACGCACGCCGTTTCCGGCTCGGCTTTCTTTCCGCGCCGCGCCGAACTCTCCGCTGCGATGGCCGTTGCGATGCGTAACTGCGTCGGCACCAATTCCAGCGCGCGTACGCGCGCCGAGATATCGCCCTGCGCCCCCGCGTGCGCGACCCCGGCGAGCCGACCGTAGACGAGAATGTCGCCGCTGGCGATCAGTTCGGCGCCGGGATTGACGTCGCCGACGACGACGATGTTGCCGATCTGCTGCAACGATTGCCCGCCGCGTAACGTGCCGACGTGATAGAGCGTTCCGGGCGCAGCCTCGACCAGGCGCAACGCGGGCGCTTCGTCGCCGCCGAGCCGCTTGAGATCGAGCCGCCGGACGCTCGTTTCGCCGGCGCGACGGCGCGAGGCGATATCGGCGCGCGCACCGTCGAAATCGGCCTTCAGGGAGCGCGCCGACTCGGAGAGCTCGACGACCCGGCTGCGCCGCGGTTCCCGGCGCGGGTTGGGCGGAGCGCTCGCGGGAAGGCTCTCTTCGAAGGGTGCGCCGAGCGCCGCGGCGGTCGCGGCGATCGCCGGGCCCCCGAGGATGCGGCGGATCGAGATCTTGCGACCGGCGAGCAGCGCCTGCAGACGAGTGCGCTCGCTCTCGCTCGGCGGGCTCTCGCCGAAGCGCAGCGTCGCCTCGCAGTCGCGATAGAACGACTCCGCGGCGCCGAGTTTGCTCTCCAGTTCGGCGAGCGCCTCACCGAGATCCCGGCCCTCCAGCGCGATCTCGATCCCCCAGCTTCGCCCGCGCAGCAACGCGCTCACGCCCTCGCTCGTCCCGTCATCGACGGCGGGTTCCCGCCGGGCTCCCGCGAACCCCTTCCCCATCCACAGCTCGCTCGCAAGAAGCTCGCCGTTCTCCCTCCTCCATCCCCATCTCACTCACAGAATTCCAGCGTAACGTCTAGCCACTCTTCCCGCGTTCTAAGCGTTAGAATGTTGTTGTCGCCAAGCAAGCCCTTAGCCCGATAGAGGTCCGCGCCATGTTTCTTCGTCGCCTGCTCCCCATCGTCACGGTTTTCTCGCTCCTGCTGACCTGCATGCCGGCACCCGCGCAAGCGATGACCGCGCAGCAAGAGGTGCAGATGGGGCGCCAAGAGGACGAGCAGATCGTTCGCAGCAGCATCATCGAGACCGATCCGCTGCTCAACCGCTGGGTTAATCACGTCGCGCAGAAACTCTGGCAGCAAGTCGCGCGCAAAGAATTACCGTACAACGTCAAGATTATCGACGCTCCCGATATCAACGCGTTCTCGACGATGGGCGGTTACGTGTACGTTGACGAAGGGCTGCTCGATTTCGTGCAGTCCAGCGACGAGCTTGCGGGCGTGCTCGGCCACGAAACGGGGCACATCGAGCGCAATCACGTCATCTCGATGCAATCGAAGGAGACGGTGCTCAACGCGCTCTTCACGATCGCCTCGCTCTTCTCGCCGCTGGTCTACCAGTTCGGCAACATCGCCGAAGCCGGTATCGTGGCGAAGCTTTCGCGCGACGACGAATTGCAGGCCGATCGTTACGGCTTACAACTGATGGCACGCGCCGGATACGATCCGCAGGCGATGCTTTCGATGATGCGCCACCTCGGCACGCTCGAAGCGCAGCATAGCGATCTCATCACCAAATATCTCGCCGACCATCCGCCGGCGAACGTGCGCGTGCAGCATCTCGTCGGTTATCCCGAACTCGATCCGACGAAAGTGACGCCGCAGCAGCGTTTGGTACAGGCGCTCAGCGATGCCGACCGCGCCCGCTATAGCATTGCGGCAAGCGAACTCTCCGCGCTCCTACCGCTGCTGCCGAACAATCAAGAGGCGTTGCTGAAGCTCGGGCAGATGCAGCTCGCCCTCGGCCTGACGTCGAAGAGCGAGCAAACCTTGGAGGAGGCCGCCTCGGTCGGCGACCCGCAGGCGAAGCAACTCGCGCTCGCGCGGCTCGCCGCGGTGCAAAAAATTCAAGTCGAGGGCGTCGATCTGCTCCACCCGCACCTGACGCCGCTACGCGAAGCGCTCGCTTCCGCAAAATCGCAACTCGAATCGTCGGCGACGAATATCTCGACGCGCGCCGCGGAGGGACGCAACCAACTCAAAGCGCTGCAATCGCGCATGAGTGCGCTGAACTACGACGTGCCGAATATCGGCAACGTCCAAGTGCGCCCCGGCTCGCGCCTCGCGGCGATCAGCAACAACATCGAAGCGATGGGAGCGGCGCTCAATTTGGCGCTGGCGAACATTCAGGCGGTCGTCGGCAACCAAGGCGTTGGATCGCTCGAACCGAAGAAAACCTTCGGCGTGCTCGAAGACCAGCA
>JAKBCP010000200.1 GCA_021807645.1 bacterium | reverse complement strand
CAGCACGATTTGCGCGCGTGCATGAACGGCAATCTGCGCGAGGTGCGTCACGCAGATCACCTGCGCGTCGTTCGCTAAACGCGCCAATCGTTCTCCGACGGCCGCCGCGACCGCGCCGCCGATACCGGCGTCGACCTCATCAAAGACGTAGCTCGCGCCGCGACGAACCGATGCGAGGGCGAGTACCAGTGCGAGTAAAACCCGCGAGCGCTCGCCGCCGGAGGCGATCTTCGCCAGCGGTCGCTCCGGCTCGCCGGGGTTCGGCGCGAAGGTGAAAGTCGTGCGTTCGCTCCCGTGGATGCCGATCTCGCCGCGCGCTTCGAAGCTCACGCCGAAATGCGCGCCGACGAGCGAGAGCGCAGCGAACTCCGCATCGACCGTCGCGCTCAAACGCCGCGCGGCATCGCGACGCACCGAGCGCTGGCGAACGTCGGCGATCGCGAGCAGATCCTCTGCTGCGCGTTCCTCCTCGCGTGCAGCAGCGAGCAATCCCTCACCGTTCTCGAGGAAGTCCACGGCCTCGCGCATCTCGCTCCGGAGCGTGACGAGGGCGTCGGGATCTCCGTTTCCGTAGATGCGCGCGACCCGTTCGAACTCTGCAGAGCGCGATTCAAGCGACTCGAGTTCACCGGGCGATCGCTCCAAGCGCTCGAGAACGCGCGAAATTTCGATTGCGAGATCGACGAATTCGCCCTGCAACGCCCCGATGCGCGTCACGATATCGGCGATCTCCGGCAGCAGCGCGGAGACCGATCGAAGCGCGGCGTCGGCGCCGCCGATCGTCGCTTCGGCGGAGGCTTCATCGCCGCGTAACGCTTCGTGCGCCAGACGCAGCGCCGCCGCGATACGCTCGCCGTGCGCGAGCAGCGTGCGACGCTCGCGCATCGCCGTATACTCTCCGGGCTCCGGGCGAAGTGCATCGAGCGCAAGGAGCGCATCGTTGACGAATGCCTTTCGTTCGCGTTGCGTCCGCCTCGCCGTTTCCAAAGCCGCCAAACGCTCGCGCGCTTCTTCCAACGCTCGGTACGCCGCTGCGACCTCCGCCGCCGCGGCGAGTGTCGCTTCGCCGCCGAAGCGATCGAGCAGCGACCGTTGAAAGCTTGCGGAGGTCAAGCGCTGCGCTTCATGCTGACCGACGATATCGAGAATTTCACGACCGAAATCCCGCAGCACGGCGAGGCTCGCGCTGCGTCCGCATATGCGCGCCGCACTCTTGCCGCTGCGCGAAACCTCACGCTCGAGGGTGATATCCTCATCATCTTCGATCTCGTAACCACGCTCCCCCAGCCACGCTCGAAGATCCGGGTCGGCATCGACGCGCAGCGTTACTAAGGTCCGTTCGTTCGGGCGAGCGATACTCTCAAGGTCGTTGCGCGCGCCGCAGACGAAAGCGAGCGCGCCGAGGAGCATCGATTTTCCCGAACCGGTCTCGCCGGTAAACGCCGTGAGCCCCGTACCGAACTCCACCTCCGCACTTCGAATGAGCGCGAAGTTTTCGATACGCAACGAAAGCAGCACGGGTTTCCCTTACCGAACCGTTTCCACGATCGATGCACCCCAGCGCAGCTTCGCTTCGAGACGTTCGAAGAAACGCAACGCCTCGACGCGGGCGAAGCGAACCAACCGCGGATAGCGGCATACGACGACCGGTTCGTTCGGTGCGATCTCGGTTACGACATCACCGTCGCACTCAAGATGCGCTCCTCCGAGATCGGCGTCGCAGAGAATTGTTACGCGCGCGTCCCCCGCGACGATGAGCGGTCGAGAGAACAACGTATGCGGAAGCAGCGGGACGACCCCGAATGCATCGACACGCGGCGAAATCAACGACCCCCCGGCGGAGAGAAAATACGCCGTCGAACCGGTCGGCGTGCAGACGCAGATACCGTCGGCGGGGACGCCGACCGCCTCTTCATCGTCGAGATGGAGCCGAAATGGAACGACTCGCGCGATATCGCCCTTGCGAACGACGACGTCGTTGAGCGCAAAATGCTTCTTCCCCCGCGCCTCGACTTGGAGCGCCGCGCGTTCTTCGATGAGCAGCCCACGATCGAGAAGATCGGGGAGCTTTTCGATGCGCGGATCGTTACTGTCGAACTCGGTAAGAAAACCCAATCGGCCGGTATTGATACCGAGAATCGGAATACCGAGATCGACGACGCGTCGCGCCGCGCGGAGCAATGTGCCGTCCCCGCCGATGCTCACCAGAAGATCGGCGCGAGCGAGAAGATCGGGATCGGCCTCTCTCTCTTCGAGGACGACGCACGAGATCGAGCGTTTCTCTAAAAGGTCGATAAAATGCTCGGCATAGGCATGCGCGGACTCGCGCGACGAGAGGTGGACGGCGACCGAACGCCGCGCGAACGAGAGCGTTTTCATGGTACCGGGAGTCCTTCGCCGACGACCTCGTCGATTCGTCCCTCCGCAAGCGATTCTCCCGCGCGCCGCAACTCCAGCAAGAACTCGCGGTTCCCGGCCGGTCCCTTCAACGGAGAAGCAATCAGTGCGGTAGGGACGAGCCCTAAAGCGATTGCGGAACTGACGACTTCATGGAGGACGGCACGATGGACCGCCGGATCGCGCACCACGCCGCCCCGCCCGAGTCGTTCTTTGCCTGCCTCGAATTGCGGCTTCACCAACGCAACGACGGCGCCGTCAGGCGCAAGAAAACGGATCGCCGAGGCGAGAATGGTATGCAGCGAGATAAACGAGACGTCGATCACGATCAGATCGAATGGTATCGCAAAAGCATCGGTAGGAAGGTTGCGGGCATGTGTCCGCTCCATAACCGTGACGCGCGGATCGTTCCGCAGGCGCCAATCGAGTTGCCCGTAGCCGACGTCGAGCGCGGTGACGTGCGCCGCGCCGCGCTGAAGCAGACAATCGGTGAAGCCGCCGGTCGACGCACCGATATCGAGCGCGCGCAGATTTTCGACGTTCGTTGCGAAGGCGTCGAGCGCCGCCTCGAGTTTCTCCCCGCCGCGACTGACGTAGCGGCGCGGCTGACGAACCTCAATCGCGGCTCCCGGCCGAACGTTTGCCCCGGCTTTCTGCGCCGGCTCGCCGTCGACGCGCACGCGCCCTTCGAGAATCAGGCTACGCGCATGCGAGCGCGAGAGGGCGAACTGCTCGGCAACTGCATCGTCGAGTCGCGTGCCTTTCATGCCCGCTCCTTCGCGAAGCACGGCACAATGCTTTCAGCGACCTTCGGAAAGGCAG
>JAKBCP010000199.1 GCA_021807645.1 bacterium | reverse complement strand
GCGCGCGAACTGCGTGCGATCCTCGACGATTTTCTCGCGCGTCATCAACTGAAACGCGCGGATTTCGATGCCTTTCTCAGCCACCCCGGCGGCACGAAGGTCCTCGAAGCGCTCGAGAGCGTCTTCGGCGTTGCTTCGGGCTCGCTCCAGGATTCGCGAGCGATCCTGCGCGACTATGGAAACATGTCCTCCGTAACGCTACTCTTCGTCCTCGAGCGTGCGTTGCGCGAAGGTGCGCTCGCCTCGCCCGATGCCCGGCGCGCGCTTCTCACCGCGATGGGCCCCGGATTTACCGCCGCATTTCTAACATTGGAACGATGAACTGGCTCTACGGGACGCTCCTTTTCGTCGCGGTACAACGATGCGCGGAGCTCCTCTACGCGCGAGCGAACACGCGCCGCGCGCTCGCCTCGGGCGCCATCGAGATTGCCGCGCACCAATACCCGTGGATCGTCGCACTTCATGCCGCCTGGCTCGCCGCGATGCTGCTCTTCATCCCGCGCAGCGCCGAACCGCACTTCTGCTGGCTCGGAGCCTACGCCGCGCTGCAACTCGCACGGATTTGGAGCATCGCATCGCTGGGGCCGTACTGGACGACGCGCATTATTACGTTCCCGGGGCGTCCGCTCGTCGCGCGCGGCCCCTATCGTTACCTACGCCATCCCAACTATGTCATCGTCGCGTGCGAGATCGCCGTCGTTCCGCTCGCATTCGGAGCCTGGCAGATCGCCGCGCTCTTTAGCGTGCTCGATGCAATCGCTCTAACGGCGCGGATCCGAGCGGAGAATCCGGCGCTCGAAGCCCGCCGCCTGCCCTAACATCGACCGGCGTCAGTTGCGGCAACAGATTTTCTCGCACCCGGTGTTTCGGACGCGGCATCGCAAAACACGAAGCGTTGCCGCGCACCGGCGGGGCGGCCGGGCGCGCCTTTTGCAGGAGCGAACCGACGGGAAACCACGGACGGGTATCGGCGAAGCGACGCGCGATTTCGCCGAGATAGGCCGGCGGATCGTCGGCACCTTCGAGCGCTTCGTAGAGCGCTCCGGTTTTATCGCTCCCGAAATTTGCAACGAGATCGTCGTGGATCAGCATGTGCTGATACCCGTTCCAACCGGTGGTGTCGAGTATATCCTTCCCGCGCACGCGACGATAGAGCGTCCAACGATAGGTGACCGCTCCGATCACCGCCGACATCGTCGGCGAGACCGCTCGCGAGCTCGCCGTCGTCTCGGAATACCAGGCGTGATCGAACTCATGAAAGAGCATCTGCACCGCACTCTGCCCGGCGCGATCGACGCCGTAGTCGATGTAGCCGGGAAACCATCCGATCGTGTTCGTGCGAGGGTCGTAGGTACCGGCCGTCATCGTCGCCCCGGCCGCCATCGTTCCCGGCTCGATCCGCTGCCCGAGGCCTAAATGGATGCGCGCGCTCGAGCCTGCGTACGCAACGTCGACGGCGATATTTCTGAGCAGCCGGTTCCCCAGAACCATCGCATCGATCGATACCCGACGGGAACCCGTGCTGCGCGGTCCGCGATAGACGGTCGCGGCGTCGGGGCCGAGATGAACGCATGGCGGCATCGTAGCGGCAGGGAGCGGCGCCTCAGCGACCCAGCGTGACGAGGCAGATGGCGCGATCGCGAGGCGAATCCGCACGCCCCCCAGCGTCGTCGCGGCGGAGGGCATGCGCGATGCGTGCGCCGGCGCACAGGCAGGAGCGGTGCAGAACATGAAGCTCGCTTTCGCTCGCGTCAGGCGCGAGGCCTCGTCCGCTACTGCCGGCGCTTTAGGAAAAAGCGAGCGATGCCGTTACGGCACCGCTCGCTGATATGGCGGGGAGCGCTTGCGTTACGCGACTTCGAAGAGTCCCGCCGCGCCCATGCCGCCGCCGACGCACATCGTCACGACGACATACTTCGCGCCGCGACGCTTGCCTTCAATGAGCGCATGCATGGTCATCCGTGCGCCGCTCATTCCATACGGGTGGCCGATCGAGATCGCGCCGCCGCTGACATTGAATCGCTCCTGTGGGATCCCCAGTCGATCGCGGCAATAAACGGTCTGCACCGCAAACGCCTCGTTGAGTTCCCAGAGGCCGATATCGTCGACCGTGAGCCCATGCGCCTTCAGGAGTTTGGGAACCGCATAGACCGGGCCGATGCCCATCTCTCCCGGCTCGCAACCCGCGACTGCAAAACCACGATAGAAACCCAACGGCGTTAGCCCACGCTTAGAGGCGGTCTGCGCATCCATCAACATCAAGGCCGCCGCGCCGTCGGAGAGTTGCGATGAATTGCCGGCGGTAATCGAGGTCTCTTTGATTCCCGGAACGGCACCCTTCAACGACGAGAGCCCTTCGAGCGTCGTATCGGGGCGATTCCCCTCATCTTTCGCGAGTTTGATCTTCTTTTCGGTGACGTTGCCGGTCTCTTTGTCGGCGACCGCCATCCACGTTTCCATGGCGACGATCTCGTCATCGAACTTCCCGCCCGCTTGCGCCGCAGCGGTGCGCTGCTGGCTCGAGAACGCATATTCGTCCTGCGCTTCGCGCGAGACTTTGTATTTCTTGGCCACGTTGTCGGCGGTATAGAGCATCGGCATATAAATATCGGGTGTGTGCCGAAGCAACCATTCCTCGGTGTAGAACTTCATATTTAACTCGTTCTGCACCATCGAAACCGATTCGACGCCGGCGGCAAGGACGATCTCTTCACCTTCGACGATGATACGCCGGGCGCCGGCCACGACGGCATCGAGCCCGGATGCACAGTAGCGACTCACGGTCGATCCCGGCACGCTCACCGGACAGCCGGCGCGAAGCGCAGTCGTGCGACCGATGTTGTTTCCCGTCGCGCCTTCGGGCATGCCCGCGCCGACGATGACTTCCGCGATCTCCGCCGGATCGACCTTTGCGCGAGCGATCGCTTCGCGCGCGACAAAACCTGCGAGCGACGCCCCCGGCGTCTGATTGAATGCGCCGCGAAACGCACGCCCGATCGGCGTCCGAGCGACCGAGACGATAGCCGCCTCACGCATGGATCAACTCTCCTTGCTTATAGCTTGCAAACGTGCCGTTCTTTTCGGCGAGCGCTTTTAAGAGCGGCGCGGGCTCCCAACCGAAGGCAACGACGCGTTCGTAGACATGTTTGACGCCGACCTCATCGGCATACCACATCGGCCCGCCATGGTGCGGTGGGAAGCCGTAGCCGTAAACGTAAACGATATCGATATCGCC
>JAKBCP010000198.1 GCA_021807645.1 bacterium | reverse complement strand
TCGACAAATGCCGCAACGACCGGCCAAGCCGGCGCGTAGAGGTGCCCGCTGCGGAGCAGCACCGGACGGTAGGAACCGATCGGCGCTCCATCGCGCAGGAGGCGGGGCGGTGGGAGAAACGGCACGGTACGGCGATATACCGCACGCGATGGCGCGAATCTTTGCGATCTTTCGAAATGCCGGCGCGCGTTTCTCTTCCGAGGGTTGCGCGTTCGCCGCCCAGGCGGTCGCTTTCAATGCGCTGTTCTCGCTCTTCCCCCTCGTCGTGCTCGCGATCGGCGGCGTCTCCCTCTTTATCCATAATGGCCGCGAGCGGGTGCTCGCTTTCTTCGACGAGCTCGCGCCGACGTTGCACCATGTCGTCGCGGCGAATCTCAGCGCCTATTATTACGGTCGTGGAATCACGAGCATCATCGCCTTGGTCGTGCTGATATGGTCGGCAAAGAATCTCTTCATGTCGCTGGCCTTCGCACTCGACCGAACGATGAAGATCGAAGAACGGCGCCCGTTGGTCGCGCACATCGCCGTTGCCGTCGTCGCGTTGCCGATTCTCGGCTTGGCGTTACTGGTCGCGCTCGTTCTTCCGGTGATTTTCTCGGTAGCGTTTGCACTGGCACAGATACCGGATCGGCGCGATCTTCTTCATCTGGCCGCCTATGCGATATCGCTCGCGCTGGTTTTTGCCGCATCGCTCTTTCTCTATCGCTTGCTCCCCAATCGCGATATCCCGTGGGGAACGGCGTTGCCGGGCGCGCTCCTCTGCGCGGCGCTCTGGCCGCTGGTGCAATATCTGTTTACGCTATACACCCTGCACATCAACTACACGGCGATCTACGGCGCCCTTACCGCGCCGATCGTTTTGCTGCTCTGGTTTTATTTGATCGGTTCGATCTTTCTTTTCGGCGGTGCGCTCAATGCCGCCGTCGAAGAGCGTCGTATGGAGAGATCTTCGTGAAGCTCGTATTTATCCACGGTGCCGCATGTACGCCCGCGGTTTTCGACCGCCAACGCGCCGCCTTTCCCGACGCGGTCGCACTTGCACTTCCCGGGCACGGCGTTCCCGGAACGGCATCGGATATCGCGGGATTCGCCGATGCCGTCGAAGGGAAGATCGCGGCGGAAGGATGGAGCGAAGTCGTTCTCTGCGGCAGTTCGATGGGCGGAGCGATCGCGATGGAGATTGCGATTCGCGCGCGCGTACCGCTCGCCGGGCTGGTGACGATCGGCAGCGGCGCAAAATTACGCGTCGCCCCGGCGATTATCGAGAGTCTGCGCCGCGACGACCCGGCGGTCTTGGCGACACTCGCCGACGCCATGTTCGCCGCGCCCGACGATCGGAGCCGAGCGCTGATGCTCGAACAGTTCCTCTCGATCTCTCCCGAGCAGCGGCTCGCCGATTTCCTTGCTTGCGATGCGTTTGATGCGCGCGAGCGCGTCGCCGAGATCGCCGTCCCAACCCTACTGCTCGTCGGCGAGCGCGACATCATGACCCCACCCGATCGTTCGGTTTTTCTCGGCGACCGGATTGTCGGCGCGCGCGTCGAAGTATTGCCGGGGCTCGGACATCTCGCGATGCTCGAAGGACCCGAGGCGACGAACCTTCAGCTCGCCGGCTTCGTTGATTCCCTACACGGCTAACCGCCGAACGCCTCCGCAACCCCCGAAAGGACCGTCCGTGCGACGACTCTTCCTCGCGATGCTCGCTCTCTGTGCCCTACCGGCGCTTGCTGCGCCTCATGCCGTCGCCGCGAGGGCGGCAGCGAGCCCAAGCCCAAGCCCGGCACCGAAGCTTTCCTCGAAGGGCGCACCGCCTGCCAAGGCCTCACCGGCGCCGAAGGGGACGCCGCTCCCCAGCGGGCCGAAGGTGATCGTCTATCCCTTCACCGCTACCTCGGATGGCTTGCCGAAAAAGGCCGGTGCCACCGTCGCGACGATTTTCGCCCATGCCTTCGAGGCGAGCGGTGGCCTCGACGTTCTGCCGACTCCCCCGCCGACCGATCCCAAACTCTACCCGGCGACCGCCGCGCGGCTCGGAGCCGGCTATTATGTCGCGGGCTACCTCACGCCGATCGGGCAGGGTGTCTCGGTTCTCGAACAGGTCGTCAGCGTCACCAACGGCGTGATTATCTACTCGAAGACGGCACAGGTCTTTTCGGTGAGCGATGCGGGAGCGCTCGCGCTCGACGCGCGCAGCGCGATTCTCGCCGATGCCGGCGTCGGGCGCAATTATCAACCGAGTTCATCCTCCGAAACGCCCGCACCGACAGCGACCGGGCCGGCCGGTCAGGCGGCTTCGATCAAAATCTCCGGCATCTCCGGCGTTCTCGGGCATCTTTTCGGCAAGCGTCCGACCGTTGCGGCGGCATCGCCGACGCCCGAACCGAAGCCGTCGCGGCGGGCGCTCGTCGTTCGCATCACGGGCAATCTCCCCGGCGGGATGCTCACGACCTCAACCGATTTGCTCGCTGCGGATCTGCGCAAGCACTTCCATGTGTCGATCGTCACCGCGCCGGCGGGGCCGATCCCCGCGGAGGCGAACGCGATTTGCGGCACCGACCGCGACGCGACGATTCTCACCGGAACGCTCGAGATGATTCCCGGGCATTTCATGCATCACGGCAGCAGTCGGTTCGAGCTCAAGGCGTATGCCTGTTTCGGGGCGCTGCTCTATCACCGTCATGCAGACGGAGGCGATGCGCCGACGGCGATTCGCAATGCCGTCGACGATTACGTCGAACTCCACCCCGACAATCGCTAATTCTCGCGCGGAGACGTCGTTTATTCGGCAGCCTCATCGTCGAGTAAGCCCAGCGGCGGATCGACGATGACGGTGCCCGCGCGAAGGTCGATCTCGCGCACGATCGCGCGCACCATCGGTACCATGCGGCCGGCGACGACGAGCATATCGCTGCTCGGCCAATGTTCGACGCGCTCGATGCTGCCGTAGCTGCGTCCATCGACGCCGCGAAGCTCGAGGCCGACGAGATCTTCATCGAGGTATTCGTCGCGGCCGAGTTCGATGCGTTCGCGCTCCACGAAAAGCTCGGCGCCGTTGAGCGCTTGTGCGCTCTCCATCGTGTCGATCCCCTCGATCCGCAGCAGTAAGCGCCCCTTGTGCTCGCGCACGCCCGCAACGACGACCTCGCGCGTCTCGCTCCCCTGCTTCAAAACAAAATGTGCCCCCGCCACAAAGAGCGTACGACCCGCGTTAGACGGGTCGCACTTGATCTCTCCGTGCACGCCGAACGCTCCGGCGA
>JAKBCP010000197.1 GCA_021807645.1 bacterium | reverse complement strand
CACGTAGGCAACGATCGGCTCGCCCCCCTGCGGTTGCAGGGTAAGTTCGTATTCATCGGATCCGCGAATGGGGACGTAGCGTACGACACCGGGCAGCCCTCCCGCATGAAGATACGCGAACGTCATCCAGTAGACGTAAGAAATTTCACGCGAGAGATCCGGTCCTTGCATTGCACCGGTGCTGTCTCCGCTCGGCCAACCCTGGTCGCCTTCAAGCACCCAGCCTTGCGGAGAGGACGAACCGAACGCGACCGTGCAGGTACCGGTATGCCGAGGCGTCACCGAATAGAGAGCCGGTGTGCTTCCGTTTCCGGTTACGGTGACCGACGCGATTCCCGCACAGGTGTCGCTCTCGGCGATGCTGCCGCTATATCCACCTTCGCTGACTTCGATGCGGCCCTTCGGGTGCGAGCCGCCGGGGCTCACCTTATCGAAGAATAGTGCGGCCGGAGTGACACAGAGCGCCCCGGTCGTGGGCGATGAGCACTTCGGTGCATTCGATGCCGGCACGTAGCGATTTGAATTCGTAATCGCTATTGAAACGTTCTCGCTGCTCCCACCGGGTGTAAAAACCCGCAGGATCGGCGCGCCCTCCATGCCCGACGTCAGCACCTCCAAACGGTCGTCACCCGCGGCGGTCATCCATTCACGGGCGTACTGATGCGTCTCAACGCCGCCGACCATCTGTCGCGAGCCATTGCGTATCGCGACGCCGCGCACGTGCCACTGGAAATACAGGGTATCGATCTTCGCGATCCGAGCGCTCCCACCGAGCGCATCGGCCATCGCTTGCAAGATCGAGTTCGTCGTGGGAACGAATTGCGTCGAGCGCGGGGCGGCGCCGGCAATGTTTGCCAGGAGCGCGAATGCCGCCAGCCCCACAAGGAGCGCGGCCGCCGGCCGAGCAGATATCTCGCGCACAGGCACCTCCAGCGGTCAATATGCGATTGCTTGCTTTGGTTATAGCACTCCCCGACCGATGAAACAACGGCTCCGCTACATCGAAATCGAGCCTTCGCGAAAATCGTTCCGCCCGAGCCAGACATTCACCAGCGCGGGCACGCCATTCCGGGCCGATTCGCGCGCGCGAACGAGTGCGGGCTCGATCTCGCTCTCGCTCCGAACGAGAATGCCGAGCGCGCCGAAGCCCGCAGCGACCTCGTGATACGCCGTTCGGGCGAGTGTCGTTCCGACATCATCGCCGAGCATTTTCACTTGTTCGCGCGCGATTTGCGACCAGCAGGCATCGTTTCCGACAACGGCGATCAGCCCGATCCGGTGCCGCACGAGCGTGTCGAACTCTGCGAGCGCGTAACCGCAAGCACCATCGCCGAAAAGCGCCCATACCTCACTCTGGGGCCGAGCGAGCGCCGCGGCGAGCGAGAATCCGGCTCCGACGCCGAGCGTGCCGAAAACCCCCGGGTCGAGCCAACTCAGCGGCGCGCGTGGATGGAGAACGTAGGACGCCGTCGCGACGAAATCGCCGCCGTCGGCAACGAACGTCGCCCTCTCGTCGGCGAAACGATCGATGGCGCGCAGTAACGAAATCGCATGAACGTGTTCGCCGGGAACCCGTCCGGTCTCCGTTATCTCGCGCTCTCGCTCGGCGTCGCGATCGCGCAACCGTACGATCCAGTCGTTCTGCATCGCCGCGTTCGCGGGGCCCTCCGCAGCCACGTCCGTCAGAAATACGCCCGCATCGCCGATCGCGGCAATCGTGGGCCGGCGATTGAGTGTTGCATCGGCGCGGCTGCGGTTGGCCGCCACCAGCGTGCTTCCGCGCCGAATATCGCCGCCGTATCCGAGCCGAAAATCACACGGAACGCCCGCCAGCACGACGCAATCCGCCTCGCGCAATGCTTCGCGCCGCCGATGCCGCAACTGCAATCGATGATCGCGCCCCAACAAACCGCGGGCCATCCCCGAAAGATAGACGGGGATGCCGATCGCTTCAATCGCGGCGGCGACGTTGTGCGCATTTCCGGGAATCGATAGCGCCTGACTGCCGACGACCGCAAGCGGTCGCTTCGCCCGTTTCAGCGCAGCGCGCGCCGCTCCCCGACTCGAGCGCGACGCCTTCGGTGGGTTTTGGGGCGCATGCGCCTGCACGCGCAACCGAGGCGAGCCGGCAAAGAGATGCTCGACATGGCGGCCGAGATACCAACGCTGCGCGCGCTCGCCGAGCGATTTTCCTTTGCTCGCTGCTTGCGCGTACCAATTGCGGATCGTTGCTTCATCGTAGAGTAGATCGACGGGGGCTTCGAGGAAGATGGGGCCGGGAACACCGGCGATCGCGATTGCAAATGCCGCTTCCAGCGCCGGCTGCAGATCCGCCACGCGCCGAGCCTGCATCACCCGTTTTGCGTGCGGCGCAATCGCGGCCCGCTGATCGATATCTTGCAACGCGCCGCGACCGCGCAGCGCGGTCGGTACGCCGCCGCAGAGCAATATCAGCGGCGACTGCGCGAGCCGCGCATTCTGCATCGCGGTGACGGCGTTGGTCAGCCCGGGCCCCGCGGTCACTGCCGCCACGCCCGGAATTCCGGTAAGTCGCCCCTCGGCGTCGGCTGCGAAGAGCGCTGTCGCTTCGTCGCGCACGTCGATGACGCGGATACCGCGCGCCTTCGCCGCCGTCAAAATCGGCGATATATGCCCTCCGCAGAGCGTATAGAGGCGCAGGACGCCGTGCGCCGCCAACGTTTCGGCGATGCGGTCGCCGCCGTGTCCCGACAGAAGAGATTGCTGCATCCCTCCTTCTTCGGCAAGCGCGAGCGAGGTGCTGCTCGCATGCTACCTCGTCCGATCTCGGTCGCTCCACGGGACGCCGAAGAGCGCGCGCCGAACCGAAAATTGCACGAAGAAAGCGAGGCCGATGATGAGCCAAGAGAAAGAACGCGTTCCCGCCGAGACGCCACCCTCGGAAAAGCTCCAAAAAGAGATCGAGGAAGCGATGGCGGTGTACGCCGACACCGACATGGACCCGAACCGGGAAGACCAAAAAGATCTGCACCACGGCGCCGAAGACGAGGAAGAGAGAGAGTAAAGATGCTCCGTTCGTTTGCTGCTTTTTCCGTGCTGCTGCTCGCGCCGGTTGTCGGCGCCGCGGCGACGCTTCCCACCGGGAACCTGCATTGGCGCGAGACCGGCCCCGCAGCGGCGGGCGGGCGCGTCACATCGGTGGCCGGATCGGCCCGGAATCCGCACCTCTACTATCTCGGAGCGGCGGGCGGCGGCGTATGGAAAAGCAACGACGGCGGCG
>JAKBCP010000005.1 GCA_021807645.1 bacterium | reverse complement strand
TTTCTCGATACCGGCCTGGTCGATCATCTCCATCGTTCGCTTGCTGCCGAATTTTAGCGCATTCGAGGAAACGAACTCGGTCACGGTGAGCCCCAAACCGAACGGCTTATAGAGCGCACGCATCGTCCTGTTCGTCACCCCGGACATGGGCGCGAGGACGATGGGCGGCCAGATAGCATGGGAGCCGATCTGTAGCGGCTCGACGGTTCGGGGCATAGCGCTCCCTACTATACCGGGTTTTCGCTCGCGAGGGAAATGCCGCCCCGAACCGCTCTCGTCAACGCGCGCGCCGCGGCTATGACGGCGAGCGCAGAATCTCCCAAACCTGGGCGAGCTTCGGCGGGCGCCCGTAGAGCATCATCCCGACGCGATAGAGCTTGCCGGCGAACCACGCGAAGGCCCAGAGCGCGAGGAGATTCAGCGCGATCGAGGTGCCGATCTGCCAGAGCGGAACGTGCGAGACCGCCATTCGCGCAAACATCACGAACGGCGAGAGCAGCGGAACGAAGCTCGTGACGGTGACGACCGGAAGCGCGGGCGCGTTGATTGCGAGGATTCCGATAAAATATCCCGCGATCGTCGGGATGACCATCGGCCCGGAGATACTTCCGAGATCCTCGGTGCGGTTGATTAACGATGCAACGCCCGCAAAGACCGTCGAGATCTGCAGGAAGCCGAGGATAAAGAAGACGCCGAACGCGAGGATGACCTCCGGCGAGAGCGTGTTGCCGAGCAGACCCGAGAGCGAGAACGGATTGGCGTTCGCCGCGCCGGCGTTCGCCGCGCCGGCGCTCGCCGCACCGCCGCCCGAACCGAGCGCGATCCCGATGCCGACCCAGACCAATAGCTGCAAGATGCTCAGCGTCGCACCGACGAGCACCTTCGCCGCGAGCAACACCATCGGGTCGACGCTGGCGATCAGCAACTCGGCGATGCGGCTCGTCTTCTCTTCGGCGACCGCCGACATGACGAATTGGCTGTTCATCAGCACGAGAACATAGAGAAACACCACCAGCGTCATCGCAATCCCTTGCGCCGCAACCGCCTGATGGACCGAGTGGAATTTCGTGCTGAGCGAACGCACCTCGACGTTGGCATCGAGTGCAGCGGCGATCTGGGCGCTCGTGAGATGGGTGGCGTGCTGCACTTGCAGCGGAAGTAGCGCGGCGCGAACGCGGCCGCTCGGCACGCTGGTGGGATTCTTTGCGAAGATCGTCACGCGGATACCGCTTTTGACCTGCGCAATCGAGACCGCGCTATCGGCATCGAAGCGCTGCAACAGCGCGCGGTCGACCGTGGTTCCTGCGGGGACCACCCCTTTGACGGTAAGCGTTTTTGCCAGCAGCGGGCGCGCCTGCGCCGCGAGCGGCGCATCGGCGACGATGACCAGCCTGGTGCCTTGGTTGACGATCGTCGGGGCAAGCACCGTCGGCAACTTGAACATCGCTACGATGGCCAGCGTACCCAGCATGAGCCCGATGAGGAACGGGCGCGATTTGATGCGGCGCATCAGGTCGCCGGAATAGACCGTTATAAAGTCGTTCATGCCGCAACTCCGATCGCGCGTAGATAGATGTCGTGCAACGAAGGTTCGACGACTTCGAATTTCACGATGGAATCCGCTTGGGCGAAGCCGCGCAACATCGCGGCGAAATCGCTCGTCGCCGGTACGTTCAGATCGAGGTCGCCGTTCTCGCTGCCGGCGATGGTCGCGCCGATTTTTTCGGCCGCGCCGCGAAGCGCCGGGCTATCGGGGCCGACCCGAACGATGCGCGTCGGCCATGCGGAGCGCAACTCCGCAAGCGTACCCGAAGCGCGCGTCTCGCCCTTATTGATGACGCAGAACGCGGTACAGAGTTGTTCGAGTTGCCACATTTGGTGGCTCGAGAGTACGAGCGTGGTGCCCTTCTTCTTGAGATCGATCAACACGGCGAGTAAAATATCGGCGTTGACGGGGTCGAGCCCGGAGAACGGCTCGTCGAGAATCAGCAGTTCGGGCTCGTGGAGCGCCGCGCAGGCAATCTGCACCTTCTGCTGGTTTCCTTTCGAGAGCTCGGCGGAGGGGCGCAGCGCGTAGTCGCCGATCTCCAGCCGCTCGATCCACGCATCGGCGCGCTTGGCGGCATCGGGTTCGTGCAAGCCGTGCAGCCGCCCGAAATAGACGATCTGTTCGCGCACCGCCATCTTCCCGTAGAGGCCGCGCTCCTCGGGAAGGTAGCCGAAGCGACGGCGCACCGCACGATCGATCGGTTTCCCGTTCCAGGTCACCTGCCCGCCGTCGGGGTTGAGGATATTGAGAATCGTGCGCATCGTCGTGGTCTTCCCCGAACCGTTCGGCCCGAGTAGGCCGAAGACCGAGCCGGCATCGACGGCGAACGAAACGTCGCGTAACGCTTGCACGTTACCGAAGCTTTTTTGAATGTGCTCGACGGATAACAAAAAAATCTCCCTTGCAGCGAGGGTCTTGCGGGTCTTTACTCGGGAACCTTCGGAAAGTTTCGTTGCAGCACGTACAGCGCCGCCGCCGCCACGACGAAGCCGACCTCGTACGAGAGATCGCCGAGCGCCGGAAAGGCGCGTGGAACCGGGCCCACGTACCAGGCCTGGTTCCAAAACGGTAGCGAGGCGAGAACGCCGAGCAGCCATGCCGCCGTGCCGACGCGCAGCCCGGTTGCCCGTTGCGGATCGTCGCGTTCGCGTGCGAAGAGCACGACCGCGGCCCACGGCGCGGTCCAATAGGAAAGCAAGAGGAGGAAGTTCGAGTAGCCCTCGGCGGCCACGCGAGGATCGCTGCCGAAAAATGCGATCGCGGCGCCGATCCCGCCGACGACAAGCGCAGCGACGAAGCGCGGAATGGAGATGCGGGTGGCGACAAGCGCGGCGAGCGCACCGGAGTAGAGGTTCATGCTGTTCGCGGTGAGCGTCCCCAGCACGATCGTCGCGAGTGCAACGCCCGCGACGAGGCCATGCCCCAAGAGCGCGGCGATCGCATCGGTCGGTGATTGTGCGGCATCGGCACGCTGCCCGAGCGCGGTAGCGGCGAGCGCCCCGAGCACTTCGATGGCGATGCACGGCAGCGCGCTTCCTAAAAAGCTATACCAGAAGAGCGAGCGCCGCGAGGTATCGCGCGGCAGATACCGCGCGTAGTCGGCCGCACAGGGAAGCCAGCCGGTGGCGTACGAGAACGAGAGCGCGATCGCAAACGAGAAGCCGGCGATCGCCCCGCCGAGCGCGAGCGGAGCATCGGGATGGAAACCGGTCGCCGCGGCGTGCATGGCGAGCGTCGCGACGGCGATCGCTACAAAACCGGCGGTGAGCATCGCGACGGCGATACGCTGGAAGGCATGGATCAGATTGTGGCCGTAGGCGGCGAGCACCACCTGTGCAAGTACCAACGCTGCCAGGCTCGGCGAAAAGCGCCAATGCGTCAGCGTCGAGAGCGCGTAGGCACCGAAGACGCTATTGACTGCGAACCAGCCGACGCCGGCGAGAAACGCAAGCGTCGCCGGTGCGCGATTACCGAGCGCACCGAATGCGCGCTGCGATGCGAGCATCTGCGGCACGCCGTCGCGCGGAGCGCGCGTGCTGAGCCATCCAAGCAATGCATAGCCTGCGATATTGCCGACGACGATCCCGATCGCCGCCGAACGCAGATCGGTTCCGTAGAGTGCGACGACATAGACGCCGACCATCCATGTCGCGATCTCGGCGTTCGCCGAATACCAGAGCGCGAAAAGATCCCGTGCGCGCCCATGCCGTTCGCCTTCGGGAACGGTCTGCGTTCCCAACGGCTCGATTGCGGCGATGCGTTCCCCGTACTGCGGCGACGCCTCGCTCACGCGTGGAGCGTTGCGATCCAGCGTTCTACGTCATCGATTCGCGAGGGCAGAATCTCCGAGAGATTCTCGCCGCCGGTTGCGGTGACGACGAGGTCGTCTTCGATCCGCACGCCGATCCCGCGATACTCTTCGGGAACCGTCGCATCGTCGGGCTGGAAGTAGAGCCCGGGTTCGACGGTGAGCACCATGCCTTCGCGCAGCGTTCCATACCGATAGGTCTCCATGCGCGCGCGCGCGCAGTCGTGAACGTCGATACCCAACATGTGGCTGACGCCGTGGAGCGAGTAACGACGATAGAGTTGTTTCTCCGGGTCGAGCGCCTCGTCGAGCGAACACGTGAGGATCCCAAGATCGATCAACCCTTCGGCGAGCACGCGCATCGCTCGACGATGCGGCTCGCGGAATTCGTTCCCCGGTACGACCGCGGCCATCGCCGCGCGCTGTGCCTCCCACACCAACTCGTAGACGGCCCGCTGTTGACGGCTAAAGCGTCCGCCGACCGGCAGCGTGCGCGTGACGTCGGCGGTGTAGAGCGAGTCGCACTCGACGCCGGCATCGAGTAACAGCAACGCTCCCGATTCGAGCAACCCGGTGTTGCGATTCCAATGCAGGGTACACGCATGATGCCCGGCTGCGGCGATCGTGAGATAGCCGACATCGTTCGCTTCGATCCGGGCGCGCGCCCAGAACGCCGCCTCGATCGCACGCTCGCCTCGACCGGCGCGCATCACGCGAATCGCGTCTTCGAAACCGCGCTTGGTGATCTCGACCGCTTTTCGTAGCTCGGCGATTTCGTACTCATCTTTGATGAGCCGCATCTCTGCGAGCACCTGTCCGAGCTCTTCATCCTCGCCGAGGACGCGTACGCGCGTTCCGGCGGCATGAATATCGCGCAGATACTCCGCTTTTTCCGCGAGATCGGCGACGGAATCGACGGCATAGTAGGCCTGGCTCTCTTCGAGCCCGCGATGGCGACCGACCCAGAGCTCGCCACGGACGCGATCGGTAAAAAAGGCCGCGGTCCCACGGTTGTGCGCGGCGGTAAAGAGCCGCGCGCGGTGGCGGCTGCCGTCGGGTTCGAGAACCAGCAATTCATCGGGCTCGCCGCCGCCCATAAGATACGCAAAATCGCTATCCGGACGGAAACGAAACTGGGTATCGTTCGCCCGTACGTGCTCGGTTCCGGCGGAAAGCACGAGGTATTCGCCCGGGAAACGGGCGGCGAGTTCGCAACGCCGTGCCTGGAAGCGGGCGATCTCGGGGTGCGCCTTCCGGACCGGCGCCTGGTGCAGCCAGCCCGAGGACATAAAATCGATCAGGGCCTGCGGGTTATCGGGGTCGTGACTCGCGCGTTCTTGAAGCTCGCTCATAGGGTCTTTTCTTCGCGTTCTCCCTAGGAACGTCCGCTCCCGGAGCGTAACCGCGGGGCATGTTTCAAGCCTCCGATATCAAGCCCAACGACGTTCTTGCAAACGAGCGCACCTTTCTCTCCTACGTCCGCACCTCGCTCTCGTTTATCGCCTTCGGCTTCGTTATCGCGCGCTTCTCGCTCGTTCTGCGCGAGTTCTCCGGAGTATTGCACCTAAAAAGCACCGTCAACGAGGGTATGGCCTCGTGGTTCGGCGTCGTCATGGCAATCGTCGGCGTGCTCTTCGGCATCGCCGGGGCGCTTCGCTACGCGCTCACCGATCGCGCTCTGCGCCGCGGCGAGACGCTCGCACTGCCGGTCGCCTGGGCGGTCGTCGGAACGGCGATGCTCGTGGGGATCGGCGCGATCGTCGCCACGCAACTCTTCGCCCTGCGATAGGCGATCGGAAGCGCAGCGCTGTCACGCCGAGTATCTCCGTGTCACGCCGAGTAGCTCCGTGTCACGCCGAGTAGCCGCGAAGCGGCGTATCGAGGCGCGACGTTGCACCGCCCTCGATACGATCGCTTCGCGATCTACTCGGGCTGACATTGCGGCTGCCGCGCGATCTACTCGGGCTGACATTGCGGCTGCCGCGCGATCTACTCGGGCTGACATTGCGGCTGCCGCGCGATCTACTCGAGCTGACATTGCGGCGGCTGCTACGCAGCGCCGTTACGGTGCGATATCGAGGCCGATGTCGAGATTCGGTGCGCTGTGCGTGATGCGCCCAACCGAGATGAGATCGACGCCGCTCTTGGCGATCTCGCCGACGCGAGCGAGATCGACCCCGCCGCTCGCCTCGGTGACGAAGCGACCGCCGACGATCTCGACCGCTTCGCGAAGCATCTGCGGCGACATATTGTCGAGCAACACCGCATCGACGGGTTCGGCGAGCAGCGCGCGGAGTTGATCGAGCGTATCGACCTCCACCTCGACTTTCACCATGTGCCCGATCTCGGCGCGAACCGCCGCAACGGCGTTATGAATCGAACCCGCAAGCGCGATATGGTTATCTTTAATCAACACCGCGTCGTCGAGAGCGAAGCGATGGTTTTCGCCGCCGCCGCAACGCACGGCGTATTTCTCCAGCACGCGCAGCCCCGGCGTCGTCTTCCGCGTACAGACGATGCGCGCTTTGGTTCCCGCGACGGCATCGACGTAGGCGCGCGCGAGCGTCGCGACGCCGCAGAGATGCCCGAGCAAGTTGAGCGCGCTGCGCTCGCCCGCGAGCAACGCGCGCGTATCGCAGAGGACGCGCGCGAGCGTTGCGCCCGCTTCGAACGACGTGCCGTCGTCGCGCACGTCGAGCACTTCGACGTGCGGGTCGAGCAGTTCGAACGCCAGCAGCGCCGCATCGATACCGGAGAGCGTTCCCGGCTTTCGCGCCGCGATAGTGCCGGTCGCACGGCGTCCGGCCGGAAAGATCGACTCGGTGGTGAGATCGCCGCCGCGCCCGATATCTTCCAGCAGCGCACCGCGCACGATCGGTTCGAAAAGTAAGCGATGCGGCTTACGCATTGCTGCCGACTTTCGTGAACGAGCGTTTCGCGAACGCTTCGTCGGGGCGCGGAAAATCGAGTCGGTAATGGCTGCCGCGGCTCTCTTCCCGGGCGAGCGCCGCGGCGGCGATCGCGCGAGCGACGACGAGCAAATTCCGCAGTTCGCCCAGCGCGTTGGGGAACTCCGAGGCGAGCGTATCGATACGCGCGAGCGCGTTCTGCAACCCGCGTGCATCGCGCAGCAGACCGACATCTGCATACATTACGTTGCGTAGGTCGAGGACCGCCTGCGCGAGGCGCGGCGAGCTGTCGTGCGGAGGGATCGGCAACGGCGTCGCACCGGTCGGTTCGAGGGCCGCCCCGCGAATATCATCGGCGGCGCGCGATGCGTACACCATCGCTTCCAGCAGCGAATTACTCGCGAGCCGATTCGCCCCGTGGACGCCGGTCGCGCTCGCTTCGCCGCAAACCCAGAGCCCGCGCAGTGAAGAGCGCCCCCATTCGTCGACCGCGACGCCGCCCATGTGGTAGTGAGCGGCGGGTGCAACCGGAATGCGTGCCGTACGCGGATCGATTCCCGCCGAGGTGCAGAATGCGAAGACGGTTGGAAAGCGCTCCGGGAAAGCGTCGCCGATCGCATCGCGAGCGTCGAGGCCGACGCTGCGCCCCGCACGTATCTGCTCGAAGATCGCGCGCGCGACGACATCGCGCGGTGCAAGTTCGGCATCGTCGTGAATCGCGGTCATGAAACGTTCGCCGAGATCGTTGACCAACAGCGCGCCTTCGCCGCGAATCGCTTCGGTCACCAGCGGCATCGGGTCGCGTCCGATCGCCAATGCGGTCGGGTGAAACTGCACGAACTCCATATCGGCGAGCATCGCACCGGCGCGTGCGGCCATCGCGATACCGTCGCCGCTCGCGTCGATCGGGTTGGTCGTCGCGCGATAGAGCCGGCCGATGCCGCCGGTGGCGAGCACCGTCGCCGGCGCTCGGACGAGAAAGCGCTCGCCGAGATCGCGCGAGCGGGCGACGATTCCGGCGACCCGCTGCTCGCCGTCGATCAGCAGATCTTCGACGATACTGTCGGCGACGATATCGATGTGATCGGAGGCAGCGACCGCGGCGATGAGCGTGCGAAGAATTTCGTGTCCGGTCGCGTCGCCGCCGGCTTTGACGATCCGTCGTCGTTGGTGTGCTGCCTCGCGACCGAGTGCGAGTTCGCCGTCGGCAGTGCGATCGAACGCGGCGCCGAGTTCGAGGAGTTCTTCGATGCGCGCCGGAGCGTCGTTCGCAAGAATTTCGGCGATCGATTCCTCGCTGAGCCCCGCACCTGCATTGCGCGTATCCTGAGCGTGCAACGCCGGGGAGTCGTCGCGACCGATCGCGGCGGCGATGCCGCCCTGCGCCCAATCGGTCGCCGCTCCGCTGCCGAGCGGGCGTTTGCAGAGCACGGCGACGCGCAACGGCGCGAGTTTATAGGCAGCCATCAACCCGGCGATGCCGGCCCCGACGACGACGACGTCGTAGGTGCGTTCGCGCATTACCGCGCCTTCGGCGCGCGGCCGTAGGCGAGCATCCGGTCGACGGCACGTCGCGCGCGCGCCGCAACGGCGGGATCGACGCTCACCTCGTATTCCATCGTATCCAAACTCCGGCGGACCTTCGCGAGCGTATTACGCTTCATGTGCGGACAGAGGTTGCAGGGCCGAACGAACTCCACGTTGTGAACGCTCCCGGCGACGTTATCGGCCATCGAACATTCCGTGATCATCACGATGCGCGGGGTGATGCCTTCGGCGCGGCCACGCTGCGACTCGCGCTCGGCGAACTCGACCATTCCTTGCGTCGAGCCGACGAAATCGGCCTCGGCGAGCACGCCGGGCGGGCACTCCGGGTGCGCCAACACGCGCAGGTTCGGGTCGTCGCGACGAAATGCACGAATCTCTTCGGGAGTGAAGCGCTCGTGAACTTCGCAGTGCCCCTTCCACGCGATAATCTCCACCGCCGTCTGCGAGGCGACGTACTTGGCGAGATATTCGTCGGGGAGAAAAATGACGCGCGGAACACCGAGCGCCTCGACGACATGCAGCGCATTACCGCTGGTAACGCAGACGTCGGACTCCGCTTTGACGTCGGCCGAGGTGTTGACGTAGGTAACGACCGGCACCCCCGGGTAACGCTCGCGCAACAGGCGAACGTCGGCCGCGGTGATCGATTCGGCGAGCGAACAACCGGCGCGCAGATCGGGAACGAGCACGCGTTTGTCGGGATTAACCAGCTTTGCCGTCTCGGCCATGAAGTGCACCCCGCAAAGCACGATGACCTCGGCATCGGTCTTTGCCGCTTCGACCGCGAGCGCGAGCGAATCGCCGACGATATCGGCGACGAGGTGGAAGATCTCGGGAACCTGGTAGTTATGCGCTAAAACGACGGCGTTGCGCTCGCGCTTGAGGCGCTCGATGGCGACGACGTCGTCGACGTAGAGCGGCCACTCGATCGCCGGTAAAACGCGCTCGGCACGTTCGAAGCGCGAGCGAAGCTCGTCGGGGATCGTCGGGGGGAGCAGATCCGTTGCGCTCATGGTAGTGCCATCGTTACCGTTGCAGGGGGCCGACACCTACGACCTCTGTATCGGACGGGATGGTTTCTTTATATGAATCCTCTGCGCAAGGCGATCACTGCGGCTTGGGTACGGTCGGCAGCTGAGAGCTTGATGAGGATATCGCGAATATGGCTCTTGACGGTTCCGAGGCTGACCAGCAATCGGTCGGCGATCTCAAGGTTGCCGACCCCATCGGCGATCAGGCGCAGTATCTCGGTCTCGCGCGAGCTCAACGGCGACACGTCCTGCCTTCCGCGATCGTCCGTAAATTGCCGAAGGACGATGTGCGCGATGCGTGGATCGAAATAGGCGCCGCCGTCGGCTGCGACGCGAATCGCCTCGATGAGGCGCTCGGGATCGCCGGATTTCAAACAATATGCATCCGCCCCGGCTGCAAGCGCGGCGAGCACGTCGGCCTCTTCGTCAACCATCGTAAGGATCACGACGTGCGTCGGCGACTTCAACGCGCGTAACGACTTCGTCACTTCGATGCCGTCGAGGCCGGGTAGGCCGATATCGACGACCGCGACGTCGGGCTTCGTGCGAAGAATCATGTCGCGTCCGGCGGCACCATCCCCGGACTCTCCGACCACCGCGATCCCCGCAGCAGCAAGCGTCGCGCAGAGCCCCACCCGGGTCAACGCGTGATCTTCAACGACGACAACCCGAAGCTCGCTCATGCGCTCTCCTCATCGCTTCGCACCGGGCGTAGCGGCATCTCAAAAACGAAACGGCTACCGCACTCGCGCGGCTCGTATCGCACCGACCCGCCGTGCTTTTCTGCAATCAATCGCACCACGTACAGCCCGAGCCCCGTCCCGCTACCGCGCCGCCGCTTGCCGACGCCGAAGCGTTGAAAGAGCGCTTCGCGCTCCTCGGGAGGGATTCCGTACCCGGAATCTTCGACGGCTGCGTAAGCACGCTCTTCGAGCGCCGAGACATGAATGCGAACGGTGCCCGAGGGCGGGCTCGCCGCGACGGCGTTTGCAGCGAGATTGGTAATCGCGCGTCGAAGCTCGAGTTTATCGCCGGGCACGAGCGTTGGGTCGCCGAGGACGGCGACTGCGACGCCGCGTTCGGCGGCCATCGGTGAGAGCTCGTCGCAAACCGCGCGAGCAACACGCAAAAGATCGACCGGTTCCACGAGCGCTACCACGTCGCCCGACTCGTAGCGCGCAACGGTTAATAGCGTTTCCACGAGTCGCTGCGATTCGGCGTTCGATTCCAAACTCGTCGCCAAAACCTTGCGGTATTCCTCGGGCAGTACGCCGAACGCACCTCGGTCGGCCTGGCGCATCGTCACGTCGGCGGCGGCAAGCGGCGTCCGCAGATCGTGCGCGAGCGCATAGACGAGATCGCGAATAACGCCGCTTCGCTCTTCGGCCAACTGACTGCGCCGTACGAGCTCGGCCGATTGCTCGACATTTTGCACGAAGAGTTCCGCTTGCGCCAATGCGTTCGAACAGCTCTCGAAGTACGCCTGAAGAAACCGCGCTTCATCGCGCATCCACGGGCGCTCGTTACGCAAAAGGAGCAGACGCGCCTCGGCCCCGCGCCCGCCCGCCCCGGCGGCGATCGCGGCATAACGCACGTCGAGATTTTCCAACGCATACCGTGCGATGACATCGCCATCGTCAAGCACTCTTGCCCCGTCGAGACGCTTTGCCAAAAGCGAACGCAGCTCCGGCGGCAGAGCATCGCGCCGATTCTCCACGGGCGCCGAATCGCTGACGGCGTAGTACCACTCGTTATTTTCAGCGATATCGGGAACGAGCAAGCCGCGTTCTGCCGAAAAAAGCTCGAGTGCCTGGTGCAACGTCCTTCGACGAACGAGTTCCGGGCTGAGGCTCTCGCGCACGTGCTCCATCGCTACGCGAAGGCGCCGCTCGCGCTGCATCTGCTCGGCTCGCGCTTCGGAGAGGCCCGCACTCCTGCCCAAGGCTTGCGTTTTTACTGCGAGAAAACCGACGAGCAGAAACGATGCCGCGAGCAATGCTCGGTCGCCGAGCGCGATTGCGTCGAAGCGCCCGTGGTCGTGAAGTGCGTTGAGGAACGCCGCCAGCGCATTGGCGATCTCCGCAGCGATCACCAGACCGATCGTGAGCCTCCGCGTCAGCGCGAGGCTGCTCAACGCGATCGGAATGTTCAGGAGAATCGACGCAATAAAGAGCTGTGGTGTGAGGAGATCGAGCAGCCAAACGGCGACGATTAACAGGTAGCAGAGTGCGGGTAACGCGGGGAGCACGACGTGTCGGTTCCCGACGCGCCCGGCGCACCCTGCGGGAAGCCGGCGTTGAGATGGGAAGAGATGTCCCGATATGGATAGCGATGGCCGCCGCGAGAGCGCCGACGCACTACTTGAGGAATACGGGCGGCGACCGCGCCTCGTGATCTACCTCGCCGCGGCCCCCGGGGCCGGCAAAACGCGTCGCCTTATCGAGGAAATTCGTCGAATGCGCGCGCAGGGGCGCGACGCGGTGATCGGTTGGATCGAGACGAAAGGGCGCAGCGATCTCGATTGGCTTACCGAGGGAATTCCGCAAATTCCTCCGCGTCACGTCGAACGCAGCGGAAAATGGTTCGAGGATTTCGATCTCGCCGCAGCGATCGCAAGAAAGCCCGCCGCGCTGGCGCTCGATGAAGTCGCGCACGTGACGCTGCCGGGTTCGCCGTACGCCAACCGCTGGGAGGAAGCGATGGCACTGCGTGACGCGGGCATCACCGTCCTCTGCGCTCTCAACATCGCCCACCTCGAAAGCGTTGCCCCGATCGCCGAGCGCTTGACCGGCTATCCCTTGCGTGCAGTGGTCCCTGATCGCTTCCTATCTTCGGCCGACGAGGTGGTCGCACTCGACGTCTCACCGCGTTTAGTGCGCAGCCGATTGCTTTCGGGAAAGATCGTGCGCGAAGCCGATGTCGACGCTGCCCTGGAACGGACGTTCTCCGAACGAACGTTGCGAGTTTTGCGCGACCTGCTTCTCCGGGCCGTCGATACGGTCACCGTGCCGCGCGTCTCTGCCGAACGGGTATCGACTGCCGCGGTCTTCGTCCCGGCGATGCCCTCGGCGCAGCTCTATGTCGAGCGTGCAGCCGCCGTCGCCGATGCTCTCGATCTCGCTCTTGAGGTACGGCCGCTCGGCGAGGCCGATATTACCGACCTCAACGAGGCCGCACGGCACAATAATGCCGAGCTATTGAGCGAGCGAATCGACCCGGCTACCCTCGATCTCGACCGCGTGCGCGCTTCTTTAATGATCGTGCCGAGAGGCGGATTCGCGCGCCGTCTCGTCAATCGCGCCCTCGAGCGCGACATATTCGTCATCGATCCGGAACAATCGTTCTTAGCCGATCCAGTGCAACCGCGACGTCTAGACGCGCAACTTGGCGCAGCGAACGAACGCTACGGACGATTGACGGTCTATCTCGGTGCAGCGGCAGGCTCAGGAAAAACCTATGCGATGCTCGACCGCGCGCACCAATTACTCGACGACGGATTCGATGTCGTTGCCGCATTCGTCGAAACGCACGGCCGCCCGGAGACGCAGCGTATGCTCGAGGGGGTCGCGGTGCTGCCGCGAAAAAACGTCACCAAAGACGGCATCCATTACGAAGAGCTCGACCGCGACGCGACGATTGCACGACATCCGCAGGTAGCGCTCGTCGACGAGCTCGCGCATACCAACGCTCCGAGCCTTTCCACGCACAAACGGTACGAAGACGTGCTCGCGCTTCTGCGAGCCGGCATCGACGTGCTCACGACGCTCAACGTGCAGCACCTCGAAGGGCTCAACGATACGATCTTTCGCCTGACGAAAACGCGCGTTCGCGAGACGCTCCCCGACGGCATTCTCTCTCTCGCCGACGAAGTGATCCTCATCGACGTCTCGCCGCATACGCTTCGCGAACGCATGCGCGATGGGAAAATCTATCCCCTCGAGAGAGCAGAACGGGCGCTCGCCGGCTTTTTCAGCGTCGAGAATCTTACGGCGTTGCGCGAGATCGCGCTCCGTGAAGCGGCGCGGGCGCGTAGCCGCGAACGCCACCGCGTTCCCTTCGAACGGTTGCTCCTCTGCGTCGGGCCACGCCGCGAAGATGAGGCGTTGATCCGCCGCTGCAGCCAGGTCGCCGCGCGCTTGGGGGTGGAGTTTTCGGTAGCGATGATCCTCGAACCGCGCGATGCCGCCGACCCGGAGCTTATCGCGGCGCTCCAGCGCGAAACGCACCGGCAGAGCGCGGGCTGGCAGCAAGAGACGACCGCCGCCGCACCGCGGCGAATTATCGAACTCGCTCGCCTCGTTCCTGAAACGGTCGTCGCCGTAGCGACCACGCTACGCAAGCCGCGCTGGCCGCAACGCAACGCGTTCGCGCGCCGTATCCTCGATGCAGGCGCGCGCGAACTCATCGTGCTGACGCGTCGTTAACGAAGCCGATCGAGGGCGAGATCGAGCGCGAGCACGTTGATGCGCGGCTCGCCGAAGATTCCGAGCATCCGCCCCTGCGTTTCCTGTGAGATGAGCGCAAGCACCCGCCGTAACGGAAGCTTACGCGCTGCCGCGATCCGCGGGGCCTGATAGCGTGCATCGGTGGGCGAGATATCCGGATCGATGCCGCTCCCGCTCTCGGTGACCAAGTCGATCGGCGGCGTACCGGCGGCCGGATTCGCGCGCTTCAATCGCGCAATCGTTTTTATCGCACGCGCGAGCAAGACTTTCGAATCGGGTCCGAGATTCGATCCGCCCGTCGCCGTCGGGTCGTAGCCGACTTTCCCCGCTGCCGACGGTCGCCCGTGGAAGTAACGCGGCCCGCGCCATAATTCTCCAACGATCGCCGAGCCGACGACACGGCCATCGGCGCGCACGTACGAACCGCCGCT
>JAKBCP010000196.1 GCA_021807645.1 bacterium | reverse complement strand
CTACGCGAAAGCGATGAGGGTCGCCAAGCGGGCATGCTGATCATCACCCATTACCCGCGCATTCTCAAACACGTGACTCCCGACGTCGTCCACGTAATGATGGATGGACGCATCGTCCTGACCGGCGGCCACGACCTTGCCGAGCGTATCGAGCGCGAGGGCTACGACGGCATCCGCGATGAGGTCGGTGCGCGTGCCTGAAGGCCTCCTCGCCCCGCCGACCCGCGATCGTCTTCATAGTGCGGCAAACGTCGCCGACGCACGCATTCTCTCGCACGCCGCTCGCGCGCGCGCGCTCGATCTCTACCTTACCCACCCGTCGGGGCGCGCTCGGCCGAACCGTCGTTGGAAGATCGACCTCGATGCGCTCGCCTTCGATCCCCAACCCTCGGGGGCCACGCAGCATTCCGTCGAATTCTCCGGCGCCCCCGGCCGCGCCATCGTCCTGCCGCTCGCGACCGCCGCACGCGAGCATGCCGAAACGCTCGCGTATATCACGCGCCGCATCGACATCGAGAGTTCGAAATTCGGTGCACTCGCACTCGGGCTAAGCTCGGTCGGGGCGCTCGTGCACGTTCCGGCGGATTACGATGTCGCCGAACCGATCGTCATCACCTATCGCGTCGATACGACCCCGGCGTTCCCGCGCACGCTCGTTCTTTTAGAACCCGGCGCCCGCGCCACCGTGATCGTCGAATTTCTCAATCCGTCGGGGGCGTTCGTCGTCGGAACGAGCGAACTCATCGTCGAAGAGCGCGCGCACCTGCACTACGCGACGACGCAGCGGATAGATAACGGCTCCGTCGCCGTCGAGTGCGCCCGCTCGCACGTCGGTCGGGACGCCTCGATCGCGCTGGCGAGCGCGGATTTCGGCGACGCTCTCATCGTACGCGATCGCGAAACCTCGCTCGATGCCTCCGGTGCGCGCTTAGAGCAGAGCGCGATCTTCCTCCCGACCGGCAACGGGCACCTCGACGTTGCCGCGACCGTCCGTCACGTCGCCGGGAACACTTCGTCGCAAACCGTCGTGAAGGCCGCGGCCGGAGAGAGCGCGATCGCCCGTTTTCTCGGCAACATCGTCATCCTTCCCCACGCCGCGGGCAGTGATGCATCGCTGCGCGACGACGCGCTGATTCTCGGACCGAAAGCGCACGTCGATTCCATCCCGGCGTTAGAGATCGCCTGCAACGACGTGAAGGCGTACCACGGCGCGACGATCGGGGCGATCGATGACGAACAAATTTTCTATCTTCGCTCGCGCGGTCTCGACGAAAACGAAGCGCGCCGCACCATTGCGTTGGGCTTTTTCGAACCCGTCGTCGATGCATTCCCCACCGCGGCACTACGCAATATGCTGACCCAACGGATCGTCGAAACACTACGATGAGCGGCACGGCGAGCGCGACCATCACCGGCGATCGCGACGTTCGCGCAGATTTTCCCATTCTCGGCGAGCGAACCTCACGTGGGAAGCGTCTCGTCTATCTCGACTCCGCGGCGACCTCGCAAAAGCCTGCCGTCGTTATCGACGCAATCGATCGCTACTATCGCGAATACAATGCGAATATCCATCGCGGCGTCTACGAAATCGCCGCTCGTGCGACCGATGCTTTCGAGGACGCACGCGCGAAGGTAGCCCGCTTTCTCAACGCCGGCGAATCCGCCGAGATTATTTGGACGCGGAATGCGACCGAAGCGATCAACCTCGTTGCCTGGAGTTGGGGCGGGGCGAACCTCCGTTCCGGCGACGTCATCCTCGTCTCCGAGCTCGAACATCATTCCAATCTCGTTCCCTGGCAGTTGCTCGCCGAACGCACCGGCGCACGCCTGCGCTTTATTCCCGTCGACGACCGCGGCGAGTTACAACTCGATACGCTCGACGCACTGCTGGAGGGTTGCGCGCTCGTTGCCGTCGCGCACGTCAGCAACACCTTAGGCACGATTCTTCCGGTCGCCGAGATCGTCGCGCGCGCGCACGCGGTCGGCGCCGTCGTACTCGTCGACGGGGCTCAGGCGGCGCCGCATATGGCGGTCGACGTCCGCGCGCTCGATGCAGATTTTTACGTGCTCTCCGCACACAAAATGCTCGGTCCCACCGGCATCGGCATCCTCTACGGCAAGCGCACGCTGCTCGAGGCGATGCCGCCGTTCTTATCGGGCGGCGATATGATTCGCAGCGTTTCCTACGAGCGTTCGACCTTTAACGACCTGCCGTGGAAGTTCGAGGCCGGCACTTCGAATATCGCCGATGCGATCGCCTTCGGCAGCGCAATCGATTACCTCGAGGCCTACGGAATGGAGAACGTTCGCGCCCACGAGCGGGCGCTGCTCGCCTACGCCTTCGAGCGCTTGGCCACGCTTGAAGCGCGCGGCCTCGCCCTCTACGGCCCGCACGATCCCGATCGCAGCTCGGGCGTTATTTCGATGAACTTCGCCGATATTCACGCCCACGATCTCGCCTCGATCCTCGATACCGAGGGTATTTGCATTCGCGCGGGGCACCATTGTACGATGCCGCTGATGGGACGTCTCGATCTCGCCGCAACCGCACGCGCGTCGTTCTACCTCTATAACGATCGTGGCGACGTCGATGCGCTCGTCACCGGCTTGGAGAAGGCAGCCGCGATTTTCCGGCTCTCCTAGCCGCAAGATCGCCGACCGGAGAAAAGAACGATGGACGATTTTTACCGCGACTTCATCCTCGACCACTACCGTAACCCACGGAACTTCGGGCACCTCGCCGAGCCCGATGCGGTCGCCGAAGATCGCAACCCGCTCTGTGGCGATGAGATGCGCGTCGAGATCGCCGTCGATGACGCCGGGAAGGTCAGCGATATTCGCTTCTCCGGGAAAGGCTGCGCGATTTCGCAAGCCTCCGCTTCGATGTTGATCGAAAGCGCGAAGGGAAAATCCCTCGAAAGCATTCTCGCACTCGGCGAAGAGAGCGTCCTGGAAAATGTCGGAATCGATATCAGCCCGACGCGCATGAAGTGTGCGATGCTCGGGCTGGGCGTACTGAAGAGCGCGGCGCTCGCCGGGCTCGCTAAGGCAGAGCCGGGGTAGTCGAAGTCGCGGCGTGCGAGAGAATGAGGGCGTGGCCGCTTCGCTCGCCGACCGAGAAGGTCATCGTATAATGCTTGACGCCGACGATTATTTGCGCGGTAACGCTCTGCGCGCCGTTCGCTGTCGGAGCGCTGACGACCGAGCCGATCTGTAACGTCCCGTCGATAAACGTGTCGGGGCTACCGCTTGCAAGTAATGCACTCGCCCCCGCGGTATCAGATCGG
>JAKBCP010000195.1 GCA_021807645.1 bacterium | reverse complement strand
AAGCGCAGCGCGAGTGGGACGTTGCATGCGCGGAGCAGAGTTTCGCACGGCGGTGCGGAATCCATGCCGCATCATGTCGCTTCCGCTCTCCCTTCGCCTCGCGGGGCGACTCATCGTGCTGGTAGGGGCCGGCCCGGTCGCCGCCCGCAAAGCTCGCACGTTCATCGAAGCAGGCGCTCGACTCTTCGTCGTCGCGCCGGGGATCGGCGATGCGATGGAGGCCCTCCTTGCCGCACATCCCGACGTGCGCTGCGAACGCCGCGCCTATCGCGAGGAGGACCTCACGGGGGCCTTCCTTTGCGTCGTCGCGACCGATAACGGCGCGGTTAACGAAGCCGTCGTCCGCGACGCGCACGCGCGAGGAATCCTCACCCTCGATTCTACCGAACCGGCACGAGGCGACGCGACGATGCCTGCCGTCGTCCGGGTCGGCCAACTCACCTTCAGCATCGACTCCGGCGCCGGCACGCCGGCCTTTTCGAAGCGCATAGCGCGCGAGATCGCCGTTCATTTCGACGCGCGTTACGATGCTGCCGCGCGCACGCTTACGATCGCGCGAAGTTACGTGCGCGAAACGCTCTCGCCGGCACAACGCACGATCGTCATGCGCGCGCTCTCCGATTTGCCGCTCGACGAACTCGCGGCGATGGATCGCAACCGCATCGAAGATGTCGTCGAAGCGACCGCCGCGACGGTGCTCGCCGACGGACGCGCACCGACGACCGGCAGCGCCGTCTGCGCCACACGCGCCAGCGCGCTGGCGTTATGGCAATCGCGTTACGTCGCGTCGCGCCTTGCGCGCAGCGGCATCGCAACGACGATGCTCGAGATATCGACCGCCGGCGATCGCGACCGCACCAGCGCGCTCGCCGCGATGGGACAACAAGCGATCTTCGTAAAAGAACTCGAACGTGCGCTCGCCGATGGGCGCGCCGATTATGCGGTTCATTCGGCGAAAGATCTGCCGAGCGCGCTCCCGGCGGGGATGCAACTTTGCGCGATCTCCACGCGCGAAGATCCGCGCGACCTCTATTGCAGCGAACGTTATGCGAGCTTTGAAGAGTTGCCTCGGGGCGCGCGCGTCGGCACGTCCAGCCCACGGCGACGCTCGCAATTACTCGCCCTGCGCGACGATCTCGAGTACGTCGATATTCGCGGCAACGTCGATACCCGATTGCGCAAACTCCGCGAAGGGCAGTACGATGCGATCGTCCTCGCCGCAGCGGGACTGCGACGGCTCGGACTGCGGGCAACCTACAGCGTTCCCTTTCCGATCGATCGCTTATTGCCGGCAGCGGGGCAGGGCGCACTCGCGATCGAGAGCACGATCGACGCTCCGGTGGCGCAAGCCTTACGCGCCGCACTCAACGACGAAGCGACCGAGCGTGCGGTCGTCGCCGAGCGTGCCGCGCTCCACGAACTCGGCGCGGGCTGCACCGCACCGGTCGGCCTCTACGGATCCTTCGAGGGCGACGAACTCGTGCTTCGCGGCAGCATCGGGGCCGAGGAGGGCGCCCCGGCGCTCGTGGCCGAACGACGCGGCCGCTGCCACTCCATCGAGGAGGCCGAGGAGCTCGGCCGCGGCCTCGCACGCCTCCTCTTCGAGCGCGGCGCCGCGCGACTGCTCGGGCGCGTTTTGCCGCTCGCCGGGCGCCGGATTCTCCTCCCCCGGACCCTCGACCGGAGCAGCCGCATCGCGCCCCGCCTGCGCGCCCTCGGGGCCGAGGTCACCGAGCTGCGCTCCGGCGAGGAGCCCGACGGCGCCCCCGTCGATCTGCTTGTGATTCCCTCGAGCGGTGCCGCCGCGGTCGCAGCGCCCTGGGTCGCCGGCTGGAGGGCGCGCGGGCTGCGCCCGCTCGTGGCGGCAATGGGCGCGGAATCGGCGGCAGCGATCGAGCGTGCCGGGCTTCCAGCCGACGGAATCGCATCGAATCCGGAGATCGACGCCTTTACCGCTTGCATTGTGAGCCTCCTCGACGCAACCTAACGATATGCTTCATCGACCCCGGCGTCTGCGCCGCACCCCCGCCCTGCGCGAGCTCGTCCGCGAGCATCGCACGCCGGTCGACGCCCTGGTGATGCCGCTCTTCGTCGTCGAGCGCGAAAGCGAGGCCGGGGCGATCTCCTCGATGCCCGGCATCCTCCGCCATACGCTTCCGCAATGCGTCGAAGAAGCAAAACGCCTCTTTTCCGTGGGGATCAACGCGGTGTTGCTCTTCGGTATCCCCGCGCATAAAGACGCCGTCGCTTCGCGGAACGCAGCCGACGATGGGATCGTGCAGCGCGCGATCGCGGGAATCAAGGAAGCGATTCCGGAGATGCTGACGATCGCCGATCTTTGCAACTGCGAATATACCGATCACGGCCACTGCGGTTTGCTCGACGAACGGGGCGAGGTGCGCAACGACGAGAGCGTCGCGTTGCTCGCCACGGTCGCGCGTTCGTATGCGCGCGCCGGCGTCGACATCGTCGCGCCCTCGGATATGATGGACGGGCGCGTCGCCGCCATTCGTCGCGCGCTCGACGGCGACGGATTTACGCAGACGGCGATCATGGCGTACAGCGCGAAATACGCATCGGCATTTTACGGACCGTTCCGCGAGGCGGCGGGTTCGACGCCGCAATTCGGCGATCGGCGCGGTTACCAGATGGATCCGCCGAACGCTCGCGAGGCAATGCGCGAAATCGCGCTTGATATCGACGAAGGCGCCGATATCGTCATGGTGAAGCCGGCGCTTCCCTATCTCGATATCGTCCGCAGCGCGCGCGATCGCTTCGACGCGCCGATCGCCGTCTATAACGTCAGCGGCGAGTACGCGATGATGGAGGCCGCCTTCGAACGCGGATGGCTCGAACGCGAGCGTACCGTCGACGAATTGATGGCCTCGTTCACGCGCGCCGGTGCCGATATCATCATCAGCTATTTCGCCGCCGAGTACGCCCGCCGTCATGGCCGAGGCCGCTGATTTCACGGTCGCGTTACTTCTCGGCGGCGAGGCGCGACGAATGCCCGACAAACTAACGCGGCCGCTTGGTACGAGCAGTTTGCTGGAGCGTGCCGTTTCTTTCGGCCGCTCGCTCGGCCCGCTGGTCTTGCTCGGCCGCGAAGATCAGCGCTCGCGCGCGGAGCGATTCGGCGTTCCCTTTCTCGCCGATGCTCGGCCTCGCGGCGGGCCGTTAGCTGCGCTCGTCGACGCCTTCGAAAGGCTCGACCACGCCTGGGTGCTGGTCTTGGCCGCCGATCTTCCCGCGCTCCCCCCGGAGCTCCCGCGCGAACTGCTCGCCCGCC
>JAKBCP010000194.1 GCA_021807645.1 bacterium | reverse complement strand
GTCGTGGTCGCCGAATTGCTCGCCCCTCCTCTGGCCATGCGGGAGAGCGGCCCTCCCACGTGGTAGGGAAGCTGCGGAGTGACTGAAGCGTCCTGAATAACCTCGACCGTCGTACCATTGCACTCGATTCGCTCGGCGAACGGGTGCGGCTCTTCGGGGCGTTCGATGCAAATTTGGCGGCGATCGAAGAGCGCTGCGGAGTTCGCTGTTTCGTCGACGGTGAATCGCTGGTGCTCGCCGGTGCCGCCGGCAAGACCGAGCGTGCCGAACAGGCGGTGCGCGCGTTGTTGGTCTCGGCGTTGCGCGGCGAACAGATGACCCCCGACGATGTCGCACTCGCCGTCGCCGACGCCGACCTCCCCGCGGCGGTCGCCGCAATGTTGCCGGCAACGCTTTTGCGCAGCAAGCGCGGCCGCGAGATACGGGCGCGAACGGCGGGGCAGCGCAGTTTCGTCGAAGCGATCGAACGGCACGCGCTGACGATCTGTATCGGCCCTGCGGGAACCGGAAAAACCTTTCTCGCAATTGCGATGGCGCTGCGCGCCCTGCGCGACCGAAACGTCTCGCGAATCGTTCTCACGCGACCGGCGGTAGAAGCGGGCGAACGCCTCGGCTTTCTTCCCGGAGATCTCAAGGAAAAGATCGACCCCTATCTGCGCCCGCTCTACGACGCGATCGACGAATTGCTCGACGAAAGCACGGCGGCAAAATATATCGAACGCGGTGTTATCGAGGTCGCCCCGATCGCCTATATGCGCGGGCGCACGCTGGCCAATGCCTTCGTGATCGTGGACGAAGCGCAGAATGCAGGTCCGGAGCAGCTCAAAATGCTGCTGACGCGCATCGGTGCGGGCTCGCAGATGGTGGTCGTCGGCGACGCGACGCAGGTCGATCTTCCCTCGGGGTCGCGTAGCGGACTTCGCGATGCGGCGCGGCGCCTAAAAGGCGTCGAGGAGGTCGCGGTGATCGATCTCGACGGTGCCGATGTCGTGCGCCGGCCGCTCGTCGCACGTATTATTCGCGCCTACGAAACGCCGTCGTGATTCACTATCGCAATACCGTTCGCAGGAGCGGCATCGACGCGCGCGCGGTCAAGCGCGTTGCCTCGCAGTTGCTCGCGGCGATCGGGAAAAGCGATGCCTCGCTCTCGCTAAGTTTTGTGAACGATGTCGCCATCGCTCGCCTGAACGCACGACATCGCGGAAAAAATAAGCCGACCGACGTTCTGAGTTTCCCGCTCGATCCCGATCCGACGATGCCCGGCGAAGAGTTGCTGGGCGATATTGTGATCGCCGTGCCGACGGCGATGCGACAGGCCGCGCAATACGATGCGCCGTTGCAGCGCGAAATCGAGCGGCTGTTGATACACGGGCTTTTACACCTGCTCGGGCACGACCATGAAGAGCCGGAGGAGCGCGATGCGATGATCGCCCAAGAACGCCGACTCGCGGCCGCGATCGGCATGCCCTGGCCGTACGACACATGAGCGGACGACCGTTGCCCGAACGTCTTCAACGCTTCCTGCGCTCGTTCGGCCATGCGATCGAAGGGATCGTATACGCCGCCCGCACGCAGCCGAATCTGCGCGTGCATTTGCTCGTTGCAGTGGCGGTTCTCGCAGCGACGCTGTTCGTGCACCTGCAACGTGGCGAGACGATTGCCGTCGTCGTGCTTATCGCGGTGGTCATCGCGATGGAATTGATGAATACGGCGATTGAATCGGTGGTCGATTTGTTAACCGCGACCCATCACCCGCTGGCAAAGAGTGCGAAAGACGCTGCGGCAGCGGCGGTCTTTATCGTTGCGCTCGCCGCCGTGGTCGTCGGCGCGTTGGTCTTTCTGCCGATGTTTCGGCTTCCCGTCGATATCATCGTCGCAGTGTTGGCAATCGTCGCCATTCTCACGCTCTTTGGGAAAGCACTCGCACCGGCAAACGGTTCGCCGCTGCACGGCGGGGCGATATCCGGGCATGCGTCGCTCGCGTTCGCGGCAGCGACCCTGCTCGCGTTGCTGGTAGGGCAACCGATACCCATCGTGCTCGCCTACCTCGTCGCCGTGCTCGTCGCGCAATCGCGCGTCGAGGGCGGTATCCACACGTGGCCCGAGGTCATGCGCGGCGCGTTACTCGGGACGGCGGTGACGCTGCTGATCGGAGGCGCGGTCCATGGACATCTCGTGCTATAATGGGCGCGCTTTGAACGACCCTTCCTCACGAAGTCGTAGCGCGCGATGATGCTCGACCTCCAGAACGACTGGCTCTGGTTTGCAGCGATCGTCGTGCTCGTGCTTCTCGCCGCATTTTTCGCTGCATCGGAGGGAGCGCTGATATCGATCTCGCGCCTGCGAGCCCTTTCCATGCAGGAGAAGGGCTTGGCTCGGGCGCGCGACGTGCTGCTACTCGTCGAGGATCGCCAACGCTTCCTCACGACGGTGCTGGTCGCCAATACCTTGGTGCTCTTGGGAGCGGAGTCGCTGGCTACATGGCTTGCCATCGAACTCGGTATCCCGCAGGCGGCGTTAGTCGCGACCCTTGTCATGGCGCTTTTGGTCCTGCTGTTCGGGGAGATCATCCCGAAAACTATCGCGGTCGCCGACAGCGAGCGCTGGGCGGTGCGACTGGCGATGCCGATGCGGGCGGTCGCCTGGGTGCTCTCGCCGTTCGTGCGCCTCATGCTCTGGATTACGGTCTTCTTGTTGCGGCCGTTCGGAATCGACCGTCGCAGTTCGCTGTTCGTCACCGAAGAGGATATTCGCACGCTCGTCGATGTCGGAGCGGAGCAGCGCGTCATCGAAGAAGAAGAGCGCGAGATGATCCATTCGGTGATCGAATTCGGCGACACGATCGTGCGCGAAGTGATGACCCCGCGCCCGTCGATGGTCGCTATCTCCGTCGACGATTCAGCGCGCCGTGCGCTCGACGTCGTTATTGCGGAGGGGTATTCCAAGTTACCGGTCTTCGAAGAATCGCGCGACGACATCGTCGGCGTCGTCCACGATCGCGAATTGCTCGTTGCGCTCGCAAATGGAACGCTCGCTCAACAGTCGTTGCGTGCTTTTATGCGCCCGGCGGTTCACGTTCCCGAGACGAAGAAGATCGCCGAACTCTTGCGCGAGATGCAGCGCGATAAGTTTTCGATGGCGATCGTCGTGGACGAATACGGCGGGACCGCCGGAATCGTCACGATGGAAGATCTTCTCGAAGAGATCGTCGGCGAGATTCGGGACGAGCACGACGAAGACGAACAGGAGCCGATTCACGTCGTTACCGATGGTGAAGCGGTGGTCGAGGCGGCGACGAATATCGAAGATGTCAACGCAAAACTCGGTACCGATC
>JAKBCP010000193.1 GCA_021807645.1 bacterium | reverse complement strand
ATCTCCTATATGCGTCGAAGCCCAACCCCATAGGGAGAAATCGACGCGCGCTCGCTCATCGATTAGAATAGGGATCATGGACTACCTCGACGACCTCAAGCAAATCCTCGAAGAATTGCGCCCCCTGAACACGGAGCAAATGAGCGCGCTCTGGCCTCGATATGAGGCCGAAAGGCCGATCTTCGTCCAATCCACCAACGCCATCGAGGGCAATACCTTGACCCTCGGGGAGACCACGGTCGTACTCCAAGAGGGCGTTACCATCGGTGGTAAAAGCGTCAAGGAGCACGTCGAGGCAATAAACGGCGGCAGGGCATTCGACCTCATGCTCGCTATGGCGAGCGAGCAACGCGCAATTACGAATAACACGCTGCTCGCGTTGCACGAAGTCATCGTCGCCGGCGAGTCCTACGCCGGGCAATTCCGAAACCAAGCGGTTTATATTTCAGGCGCGGAACATGTCCCGCCGAATCACGAAAAAGTTCGCGGGCTCATGGATGACGTCTTTGCTACGTACGAAAAGGACATTGAAAAGGAACACCCGGTCGTTGCAGGAGCAAAACTTCACTTCAACATCGTTATGGTGCACCCGTTCGTCGATGGAAACGGTAGGACTGCGCGGCTCATCAACAACCTTCATCTCATTAAATGCGGTTATCCCCCGGTCATTATCGATGCATCTCAGGACAAACCCGAGTACTTCGACACCCTGAACCGCGCTTCGATTTCCGGAGAACCCGGGAAAGGCGATCCGGCCGAATTCATCGCATATATGGCCCGCTTAGAAGTGCGCGCTCTAAAACGCTATGTTAACGTACTGACTCTCGCGCACGGCGATGCACTAGGAGAAAACGAGCCGAGCAGTCGATAAATCCGACGCTTACTTGACTTCGACGATCTCGGCGCCGTCCCACGGCTCGGCGCTGCGCGGCCGTACGATCGAGAGCGAACAGGCGTCGCGGAAATACGCCGCCGGAGCATCGAGTTTGCTCAGCTCCGCGACGCGGGCGAACATCTTGCCGGCGGTGAGGAACATCCCTTTGCGGAATTCGCTCATCGCCTGACTGAAGAGCGCTTTCGTAGCTTCTTTATGCTCGCGTAATTGCGGAGCATCGTTGCTATAGCACTCGTAGATCTCGACGCTCTGCGTCTTTCCCTTCGCCTTGACCGCACCGAGGTGGCGTAACGGAATGCCGTGCCCTTTCGGCAGCGCATCGACGACGCCGCCGCTCACCAGAAGATCGACCCCGAAGATTTTCGTTAGCCCCTCCATCCGCGAGGCGACATTCACCGCATCGGCGATCACTGTCGTTTCCATGCGGTGCTCCTCGCCGATCGTTCCGAGAATAAGCTCTCCGCGATGGAGGCCGATGCCGATGCGAATCGGCACGTACCCCGCGCTCTTGCGCCCGGCATTATAGTTACCGACCTGCCGCAATAGTGCGACGGCGGCTTCGAGCGCGTCGACGGCTTTATCGGGAAAGAGCGCCATGATCGCATCGCCGATATACTTATCGATAAAACCGTGGTAGGTGCGAATGATCGGCGTCACGTTTTTGAGGTAGGAGTTGAGAAACTGGAAATTCTCCGTTGGCGTCAGCGCTTCGGAGAGCTTCGTGAAGTCGCGAATATCGCTAAACAGCACGGTCATCGTGCCGGAAACGTGGTCGCCGAGCTGCACGTCGGTAAGCGATTCGCGCCCCAGCAGATCGAGAAACTCGCGCGGAACGAAGCGCCGCGAAGCGTCGTTGTGGATCTGCAGTAGAACCGATTCGTCCTTCTTCTTCGTGGTCGAGATCCGCACGGTCGCTTCGCGCTGGCGGATGCGTCCGATCATCGCCTCGAAGCGGCGCACGACGAGCAGCGGGTTGGCGGTATCGAACGGCGTGAAAAGATAATCGGAGGCTCCGCGTGCTAGGCAGGCTTGGAGCCGGTCGCCGACACCCATAGGGCCGGTCACGATCACCTCGGCGCGCCCGCGCCCGGCGGTGCCCGGTATCGCTGCCTTGAGCACGGCGAAGACATCGGCGCTCCGTTGCGTGACGTCGAGCAGCACGATCTCGACCTCGCGCCCCTCGATGGCAGCGATCGCCTCCGCGGGGCTCAGCGAGCTCGGTGCAGGCAGCGCGGCACCGCGAAGCAAGGCACTGAGGGCAGTGCGGTCTTCGTCGGTTCCACCGACCTGAACGATGGGATGCTCCGGCAGCCAGGGCCTCCAATCTTATGCTCGGGTTGATCCTGCGCAAGGCGCATGAACGCAATGCGCCCCCGCAGAACTTCGCCATCGTGGAGGAAAACCTGCAAAAGCGCTCTCGAGCCCTGGCGACCACGTGGCCCCTGGCGGCCTTCCTGGTCGTCGTGCTCCTGGGCTTGCCGCTCGCGCTCTTCTTCGATCTGCGTGCGATCTCGGCCGGATTTCTCCAGGCCCAGTCGCGGGCGCTCGACCGGGTCGTGAGCTCGATCCGCGACTATTACGCCGATACCATCGTCGCGAGCGTGCAACGCAACCCGCACAACGTCGTCGTGACGGCGCACTTCGAAGGGCACCCGGGTGCGATTCCAATCCCCGCCACCTTTTCGCTCGCGCTCGGCGGCGTGATCTCGCGCGACCAACGCGACGTCCGGTATCGCTTCCTCTCGAACTTGCCGTTTAAGGGGCGCGCGCCCCATCACCTCGACCACTTCGAGCGCGCCGCCCTACGTGCGTTTGCAACGCATCCCGCGATGACGATGACCAGTAGCAGTTGGCACGGCCTCACCACCGAGGTGCGCTACGCAACGCCGATCGTCATGGCGGCATCGTGCGTCGCCTGCCACAATGCCGATCCCAATAGCCCCAAACGCGATTGGAAGGTCGGCGAGGTCGGCGGGCTCCAGGAACTGATCCTCACCGAACCCTTAGCGATGAATCTCTACTCGTTCAAGTACTTGTTGCTCTACATTCTCATCGCTCTCGCCCTCGGAACCATCCTCTTTCGCCAGCAGCGCAGACAAGCCGCAATTATCGATAGCGCCAACGCCGAACTCTCGCGCACCAACGATGCGCTCGTGGGCCTCTCTTCGAACATCTCACGTTACATCTCGCCGCAGATCTACGAGAGCATCTTCAGCGGTAGAACCGGAACCGAGTTGCATACGCAGCGAAAGAAGCTCACCATCTTCTTCTCGGATATCAAAGATTTCACGGCCACCAGCGAGCGCCTCGCCCCCGAAGAGCTCACCGCCGTTCTCAACGAGTATTTCGACGAGATGTCCGCGATCGCACTACAATTCGGCGGAACGATCGATAAATTCGTCGGCGATGCCATGCTGGTTTTCTTCGGCGATCCCGAGA
>JAKBCP010000192.1 GCA_021807645.1 bacterium | reverse complement strand
CCGCGACTTTTAGACGAGCGCCTCCGCTTGCGCGGCGAACGCCCGCTCTGGTTCGCCGGACAAATTACGGGTGCGGAGGGCTACGTCGAAGCGGCCGCCTGCGGAGCGATGACCGGTATCCACGCCGCCCGCGAGATGCTCGGCTGGACGCCGTTGACGGTTCCGCCGGAGTGCGCGCTCGGTGCGGTCGTCGCGCATTTGCAGAACGACGTCTCGCACGATTTCCAACCGGCGAACGTCACCTGGTCGATGGTGCCGCCGCTGCCGACGACGATTCGCGAGAAGAAGGCGCGCCGCGCGCTGCTGGCGGAGCGGGCGCTTTCGGCGTTAGCGGAGTTCGTCGAACGCGTTAACGTTCCGTAAAGGCCTCGCTCGGCTACATCCACGTGCCGGGACGGCGCGTTTGAGGAGCGCGTTCGATTTCGAGCGCATTTGAGTACCAAAGAATGGAGTCTCCTCAGTGCAGAAATCGTTCGTTCGACTCGCCGCAGCGATTGCGGCGCTCTCGCTCTTCGTATCGGCGGCGCAGGCGCGCGCCGACGTCCCGCGCGCTCGCTATAGCGACGTTGCAAGTTATATCGGTGCTCCAAAGCTGCAGGTAACGCTTGCGATGATCGTCGCGGGTGGCGGCCCGGCGCATTTTCAGACGACGCGCCTGCTCGGCGTGCTCGCCGGCTCCAAAACCCATGCCGAGGTTGAGAAGTTAACGAAAGAATACGGCAAGGCAAGCGTTGCCTCGTTCCTTACAGTTTTCAATTATGTCGTGGACGACGCGCTCAGCATCGTCAAGCAGGAGCATATCGCACTCCCATCGTCTCCGAATCCGTCGCCGAGCAACGGCAAGGCGCTTGCGGCCGCTCTCTACAATCTGGGGGTAACGCATGGAAGCTTCGACGTAGAATATATGCTTGACGGGTTGGTTTCCCACCCGATTCACGTTACCGTTATGAACGATATCGACGTTAAATACGGACGTCCCGCCGACGCAAATTACCACAAGGTGCTCCAGACGGCAATGACCGATCTCAAAGCCGTATACGGCCTGTAGAGGTCGACGCTCGCGAAACCCTCTGCCCTCCGGGCGGGTCGCTACACACGGCCCGCCCCACTCACCTATCGCCAAGCACGTTTGGAGTTTGAAGAATGCGCCTTCGTATCGGAGCGCGAATCGCCATTGGGTTCGGCATAGCGCTCGCTTCACTGGTGATAGTGACGGCGATATCGATAGTTCAGATGGAGCGCATGCATGAAAAAAATGCGGCGATCGCTCAAAGCCTTCCACTGCTCGCAGCCTCGCGCGATATCGTTTTGCAGCTAACCCTCCAGGAAACCGGCGTCCGCGGATACGTCGCCACGGGGAACAGCGATTTTCTCAATGAGTCCGATCCAGCGCAAGGTGAGATCGTCAAAGACTTCGACTATATTAACGATCACGACAGGGGCCGCGCGACCTTAATTTCGTTCATGAAGCCGTTTGCGAAACAGGTTCAAGAAGCGCAGGCTTTTCTCGATGCGGAAACGACACTCGTCGATCGAGGACGCCGACCCGCGGCGCTCGCTCGTCTCTACGACGGCGAAAACCAATTTGATTCCATGCTGGGCACGGCGGAAAAAATTCGCGCCGACGCTCAACGATACAACGATGCGGCAACTGCGGCATTCGAACGAGAGCGACGCGAATCGGTGATCGTGATGCTCGTCATTGGGGCGCTTTCGCTAGCGGTGTGTATCGGAATTGCGTTGTACCTCGGCCGTCGGATCGCCGCACGACTCGAAACGGTGAGTAGATCTATTGCGACAATCGTTGCAACGGATTTTGCCGCCCTCGTCGATGCGATGCAGAGCCTCGCCGGCGGCAATTTGCTCGCAGCCTTTACCGCGACGGCGAGCACCGTCTCCTCGACCGCCGGAGTGGATCGTGACGAAATCGACGACCTCGCCACACATCATGACGGGCTCGTCGTGGGTATGCGTTCGATTGGTACCGAGTTTTCCGATATGGCATCAAAACTTCGGGAAAGCGTCGCTCGCATCGAAGAAGCCTCAACCCAACTTGCGCTCGCGGGGGAGCGCGGAGTCGATCAGGCCGCCGACGTCATCGATGCGGCGCGAGCGATCGGCGAAACTTCCTCGCGCGTTGCCGAAAACGCACGGGCTCAGCTGGACCATGTTGAGAGCATCTCCGCAACGCTGGGCGAGCTCGCGCAGACCAGCGAGCAAATCGCGAGCGGAAGCGACGTGCAGGGAAGCGCTTTGCGAGAAGTGGTTGGCGACGTGCGGTCGCTGGACGCGGAGATCGACACGCTTGCAACCGCAGGTCGCTCGCTCGTCGAGAGTTCGCGCTCGGCGGCGGAGTTCACGATCCAAGGGCGCGAGGCAACGGGGGCTGCGAATGCGACGATGCTGCGCTTGCGCGAGAGTGCTTTGGCCAGCGAGCGCATTTTGAAAAACCTCCAAGACCGGTCGCGAGCGATCGGCGAGATTGTGGGAACGATCGACTCGATCGCCGATCAGACCAACTTGCTCGCGCTCAATGCAGCGATCGAAGCGGCGCGCGCCGGCGATCACGGGCGCGGTTTCGCGGTCGTCGCTTCGGAGATTGGAAAACTCGCCGAGCAGGCCGCTTCGTCGACGCGGGAGATTGCGGGGATTCTCGACGCGATTCGCAGCGATGTCGGTTCGGCGGTGGCGACCGCGGTCGCCACCGCGCAGGCGAGTGACGAAGGCTCGAAGCTCTCGGAGCGGGCCGACGAATCATTGCACGCCGTCGAGGAGCGCGCGGCGCTCGCGCTCGCGGCGGCGACCGGCCTTGCCGCACAGAGCGAGCGTATGCAGACGATGAGCCGAAGGCTCTCCGAGAACGCGGTCGACGCGTCGGCGGTGGTCGAGCAAAACGCACGCTCGACGACGGAGATCCGCGGAGCGACGACCTATGCACACGAACAGGTGCAGCGGATTCTCGCCGTCGCCCAGAGCCACGTCGGCGTCTCGGAGCAGCTTTCAGCGGTGATCGACGGCTTCGCCGCCCTCACCACCGAGATCGAGGGCAACACGCGGGCGGTCGGTGAGGCCGCCGAGCGGTTGCAGGGGGTGTTGGGGAGCCTGGGAGGTGCAACGAAAGCGCTCCCGGCACAGTAGTAGCTACCGATGAAGATTCGATCCACCACCATTCTCGCCGTCCTGCGCGACGGCTGCCTCGCCATCGCGGGCGACGGGCAAGTGACGCTTGATAAGACGATCGTCAAACATTCCGCGCGGAAAGTGCGCAAGATCGCCGGGGGGCGAGTGCTCGCCGGTTTCGCCGGATCGGCGGCCGACGGCATCACGCTGCTGGAAAAGTTCGAGAA
>JAKBCP010000004.1 GCA_021807645.1 bacterium | reverse complement strand
TGGGAAGCGACCACGGCAAGCGATGTCGCTTCGTTGCATGCTGCCGGAGGGCGCGCCGTCTGCTACGTCGACGCGGGGAGTTACGAAAACTGGCGCTCCGATGCGTCGAGCTTTCCGGCGGTCGTACTTGGCGATACCTACGCAGGCTATCCGAACGAACGCTGGCTCGACATTCGCCGCATCGATATCCTCGCGCCGATCATGGATGCACGAATCGCGACCTGTCGAACGAAGGGGTTTGACGGCGTGGAGTTCGACAACGTCGATGGATATTCCAATACCACGGGTTTTCCGCTCACGCTTCAGGATGACGAGAACTATCTCACCAACTTAGCCGCTTTCGCGCACTCCGACGGGCTCGCGGTCGGGCTGAAGAACGCACCGGAGATGTTGCCGACGATCGCGTCGACCGTCGATTTCGCGATTAACGAAAGCTGTTGGGCACAGGAGTGGTGCGCTGCCGATACGCCGTTACGAGCGCAACATAAATTCATCGTCGACGTCGAATACGACGACGTTACGACGGCGACGCAATTTACTTCGACCTATTGCCCCGCAGCGGCGGCGCTCGGCGACACGACGATTCTTAAACATCCGGCGCTCGATGCGTGGATCGTTACCTGCCCGCCGTAGTGTCTACCCGGTTTTAATGCGTTTACTGCGCCCGGTGGTATGTGGAGCTTTTCCACGTAGGGGCTCGAAGCGTCCGCCGGCGCTGCGCGCGACGACGACGGTGCAGAGTGCGCCGGCGATAGAATCGTCGATCGCACGTTCGACGAGTTCGAAGCTGCCGTTTACGTGAATGCGTGCGGCTGCAGCGAAGCGCCGGTCGGGATGCGCCGCCAGGTGTTCGAGTCGCTCGATCAGTGCAGCCCGCGAAACCGGCTCCTCCCCCTCAAAGAGGCAGAATTCGGTGCCGCGAGCCGCGGCGCGCGTGCGAATCTCTCCGGCCGGCTCGCTCGTCGTTCCGATGCGCAGAAAGACCTTCACGCCTTCACAGAGGCGAAGCGCGGCGAGCAGCCCGGGCCAGTGGAGATTTTTCGGGGCGGATCGTTGCATGATGGGTAGGCCTTTCGGGCACGCGCTGCATACGGCCTATCCACCACGCCGAGTAGCTGATCTGTCACGCCGAGTAGCTGATCTGTCACGCCGAGTAGCTGATCTGCCACGCCGAGTAGCTGATCTGTCACGCCGAGTAGCTGCCGAAGGCAGCGTATCGAGGCGCTGCTCCCGCTCCCGCGCGCGTTACGTCACGGGTTTCAGAGCTGTATCGTAGATCCACAGCAGCAGCGCGGTGACGACGCCGGCACCGGTAACGATCCACCAAATCGTTGCCGGGTGCTGCCCGGCAGTACCAAAATGCTGAAGCAGGGTGCCGCCGAACCAGCCGCCGACGATCGACCCGATGCCGATCGGGAGAAACGCAAAGCCCATGTAGGTGCCCTGTTGCCCGGGAGGTGCAAGGCGCGAGATGTATTCATAGTAACGCGGCGACTGGATAATTTCTCCCAGTGCGAGCACGACCAGGCTTAGGATTGCCATCAGCACGGTTGCCTTCGTTGCGATGAGCAGCCAGCCGACCGATGTGACGAGCGTTCCAAGCGTAAGCGCGCGGAACGAAGGGATGCGTCGCGTGAGCGCATTCATCGCAACGGTGAGCGTGATGACGATGAGCGGATCGGTGATGAGAATCATCGCGGTGTTGGCATTCGGGTCGACGTAGTCGTGAATGTAGATCGGGAGAATGAGATACTGCTGCCAATAAACGATCCAGTAACCCGAGAAGATCGCGAGGAAGAGTACGAATCGCCAGTTGCTGAAGACCGTTAGGAAATCGCGCGTGGTCTTTGCGAAAGAGTTCGATGCTTCACGTTCGCGCGCTCGTGGTTCGCGAAAGAATGTCAGCACCATAAAGAACATCAGAAAGACGCTGACGGCCGCGATCAAAAAAACATCTTGGGGCGGAAGTCGTGAATGCAGCCAACCCGCCAGAAACGGCCCGAGCGTACTGCCGATGTTCACCATCGTGTAATAGATGGCATACCCGATAGAGCGAACGCTCTCTTTCGACGAGCGGGCGGTGGTGCCGACGACCGACGGTTTTACCAGCGCGACGCCGAGCGCCGGCAAGAAGAGGATCACGCCTGCTAACAGGCCGAGCGGCACGACGGCGCGGACGGGTGCGAGCCACGGTGCGCCGATCGAACCGACCATAAAATAGGCGCAGGTTAGAATAAAATATGCCGCCGAGAGCGCGCGACGGAAACCGATTCGATCGGCGAGCGCTCCCCCGAAGATCGCCATTACCCAGACGGCGCCGCCGAAGATCCCGCTGAGGCTTGCCGAGAGCGCGCTGGAAAATCCTAGCGTCTGGTTGAGATAGAGCGCGAGCGTGGAGAAGACGGCGTAGTAAGAAAGGCGTTCGAAAATTTCGCTGATGTTGGCGACCCAGAACGGTCGCTCGAAACCATGCCGAATCTCGTCGATCTTCATGGGGTTCGGCGTTTCCCAGTCCTCCCGCCGGATTCCCGTTTCTTAGGGTTCCGAACGGCGATAGACGCCGCGGAAGGTAACGTCGATGCCGGCGCACCGATCGTTGTCCGCCACGAGAAGGCCGTCGCCGAAGAGCTATGCGCGAACGCGACATGGATCGGATTTGGCGAGCAGTACCTCGGCGCGATGACCGACTATAAAATCATGCGAGAATGAGAAAGAAAGAGCGCACTGCCCAAAAAAGCAGTGCGCTCTTCTCTGTTGCCCCAGGCTTCGCGTGGCCTTACTGAATGACGACTCCCGTCGTCGTTACGCCGATGGTGGCGCTTACGTGCTGCCCGTTCGTATCGGCGAAGGTCGCGGTACAGGTTCCGGCGCTTACACCGGTCACCGTGAAGGTGAAGCTGGGCCCGGTTCCGCTCGTCGGCGTGACCGTCGCAATCGTGCTGCAGGTATCGCTTTCGGTAAACGTTCCGGTGTAGCCGCTCTCCGTTACGACAAGGGTCTGTGCATTGCTCGAACCGGTGCCGGTGAGCGCGAGGCTCGTCGGGGTTACGGCGAGCGGATTAGGCGTCGGTGTCGGCGATGCGCTCGCACTTGGACTCGGGCTCGGAGTGGCGGGTCCGATCGTAATATTTTGCAACGTCGTCGGGGTGACGGTAAGACCGCCGGAGCCGTTGACGGTAATCGATGCCGAACCCTGCGAGAGTGCCGTCACATAGGCCTGGCCGTTCGGGCTGATGATCGTTTGCGGCCCGCCGGATTGGGGGGCGCGCTGCGTCGACTGCAGTTTCTGCTGAAGGCTCAACACCGCCCCGTTGCTCGACGTAATCGTATAGGGACCGACGAAACCGGGCTGACTCACCTGCAGAACGGCTATATTTCCAACGGCTTGCAGCTGCCCGATGAGGTTGACGGTGAGCGCCGGCGCCGATGGTGGGGTAGTGGTTCCTGACCCACTTCCTCCACCCGAGGAGCATGCGGCGAGCGCTCCGATCGCTAGAAGCGCGTATCCCAAAAAAAACGGCCGCCGAAAGTACATCAAGACTCTCCTTACAGTAGCGAGTGAGGGGGCGGTTCGCTCGCATCATTGCAGCTCCTGCCTCGGCACCTTTCGTTCTCCGGAAGGTGGAGGAGAAGGGGGAGGAAACACCAGTTTCCTGGAATCGCAGCGCCAACGTTCGAGCGGGATCCGACCGCTCGTTTGCGTTCGTTGCTCTCCCGTCATTGCTACCATTGTGGGGGTTTTATGCGTTCTGTTCCCGGTTCGCGCGGTGCCGCGTTTCTTACCGCTCTAGCGCTTCTGGCCGGTTGCGCCGGCGGGGCGGGCTCCGGCTCGCTCGGCTCGACGATACCGAAGCAGACGAACGGAGCGACGGGTAGCGTCCGTTTCTCGGTCGTGGTGCCGCAGAAAACGGCGACCAGCGGCCGTAGCCCGGCGTATGTGTCGCCGGCGACGCAATCGATGACGGTCACGGTGTATCAGGGCGCAAACAACCTGGGGACCGCGACGGTCGGCCTCACCGCGAGTTCGACCGGCTGTACGAGTTCGCTCGCGAGCACGACCTGCACCCTCACGATCTCTTCCCTGAACGCGGGCTCGTATACCGGGTCGATTACCACCTACGACGGCGCGAACGGCACGGGGAACGCGCTATCGACCGAGCAGAACGTTGCGTTTACCGTGACGTCGAATCAGAGCACGCTGGTGCCGCTAACGCTGAGCGGCATTCCGACCGCGATCAAAGTATTGAATGCAGGCACGAACGCAGTCGACGTGCTGGCGCAGGATGCCGACGGTAACTTCATCATCGGTGCGGGCGCCCCGACATTCACGGCGAGCGCGAGCTCCGGCCCGGCGGTCGTAACAGTCGTGCAGCCGACGGCGAGTCACCCGAACCTGATCTCGTTCGTTCAGGCTTCACCTGTCGTCTACGGCACGGAGAGCCTCAGCATTTCGGCGAGCTATCCGGTGGGGCAGAGCAACACCTGCGGGATGAGCGGGGCGGTCTGCTCGCTCTCGTCGGCGATCACCGCGACGGCGTTGCCACCGATGGCAATGGCTGCCAGCTATACCAACGGGTTTGTTTTTGGCTATTCGCTACCGCTCAGCAGCCCTACACAAGCACCGACCATTGCGCTTTCCTTGGGAGCGGACGACTTCCTACTTGCTGAGGACAATAACGGTAACGTTTTTTCCGCGGCGTATGCTTCCCCGGCCACGGTATGGAAGATTCCACCGCCATACTCCACGGCGACGGTCGCGAATACTCTCGGAGGCGACGATCCCTATCAAATGGCGGTTGGACCGAATGGAGACTTGGCACTGGCGAACGACGGAGGAGGCACCGGCGGGTCGCTCTATTCTCCGCCCTATTCGGGCGCTCCGACGGCGCTCACGAGCGGCGTTACCACGCCCACGTATGGGGTCGCCTTCGATGCGAGCAGCAACCTCTATTTCGGCAATGAAGGTGCGAGTACGTTGACGATGCTCGCTCCCCCGTACACCGGCACACCGGTCACGGTTAGCACGACTTCGGTCCCCTACGGCCTTACCATCTCGGGCAACACGCTCTTTGTCGGTGAGTCGTCGGCTGTCGATGTCTTTTCGCTCCCGTTAACGAGTACGAGCGTACCGATCGCAACGCTGAGCAGCGGTGTCAAGGCAGCTTATAGGATGGCACTCGATGGAAGCGGGAATCTCTGGGTCTCGAACGACACCGGCGGATCGATTAGCAAAGGTACGATTGAAGAGTTTACTAAACCCTTTAGTACCGGTGAAGCGCCGGCCGTGACGATCAACCTCCCGGTCGGCACCTCGACGAGTATCACTCCGTGGGGAATCGCTTTCGATTCATCCGGCAATCTCTACGTCGCAAACAGTGCCGGCGGCACAGCCAATGGCGGCGGCCTATTGGAGTTCACGCCGCCGATTACGAGTGCGAGTACGCCGGAAGTCGCCATCGAGACCGCAAATTTTAATGACCTATACGACCTCGTTATCACGCCATCGGCGTTTTCGGTAACGCCGTAATGATGGAACGGCTTTCCCCCGAAGCCCCGCTCGACACCGACGCAAAGGAGTACCGTATGCGCTTTGTTCCCGGATCTCGCGTTGCTGCGATTTGTACCGCTCTCGCGCTGCTTGCCGGATGCGGCGGCGGCGGGGCAGCTTCCGGCGGGCTCGGCTCGACGATACCGAAGCAGACAAACGGAGCGACGAGTGCCGTTCGTTTTGCGATCACGGTGCCGCCAAAAACGACTGCGACCGGGCGAAGCCCGGCGTACGTCTCGCCGGCGACGCAATCGATGACGATCGCCGTGTTGCAGGGCGCGACCAACGTGCTCAGCCAAACGGTCGGCCTGACGCCGAGCTCCCCGGGGTGTACGAGCTCGCTCGCGAGCACCGTCTGTACGATCTCGTTGAGTTTGGCGGCCGGGTCGTACACGGCATCGATCACCACCTACGACGGCCCGAACGGAACTGGGAACGCGCTCTCGACCGCGCAGAGCGTCGCATTCACCGTTACGGCGAATCAGAGTAATCTCGTGCCGCTAACGCTCAGCGGCATACCGACGGCGATCAAAGTCTTGAGTGCGGGTACGAACGCGGTGAATGTGCTGGCGCAGGATGCCGACGGCAACTTTATCGTCGGCGCTGGCGCGCCGACGTTCACAGCGAGCGCCGGCTCGGGACCGGCGGTCGCGACGATAACGCAACCGACGGCGAGCCGACCGAACCTCATATCGTTTGCCCCGGTTTCTCCGGCGGTTGGCGGCACCGAGATCATAAATGTTACTGCGAGCTACCCGGCGGGCGAAACGAACGCTTGCACGCTGCCGGGAGCGGTCTGCGTTCTACTGCAAGCGGTCACCGCGACGCTGACTCCGCAATACGTGCTCGTTGCAAATTATTCGGCCAATCAAATCCTCGGCTTCACCTTACCGCTCACGAGCTCTGCGCAGACGCCCGCATCGATCGCTAACCTCGGTATTAGCCCTCGCACTCTTACCGAAGATGCGCACGGTGATATATTCTCCGCAACCTACGGCAACACGACTACCCTTCAGGAGCTTTTAGCGCCATATACGAGCCCGTCGGTCACTAATAACCTTGGCGGAAGCTTTACCGGTCAGATGACCGTGACGCCGAGCGGCGATCTCGTTATGGCTAATGGCAATGGTAACGCCTCGCTCTACACGGCACCCTATTCGGCGGCTCCGACGGCGCTGCCGAATGGGACCTCGAGTTCCTCCGGCGTTGCCACCGACGCAAGCGGCAACCTCTATTTTGCGGTCAGTGCCGCAAAGACCGTTGTAATGCTTGCGCCGCCGTACACCGGCCCTGCAATTACGGTGAGCACGAACTCCTATCCGGCCGGTTTGGCGATAGCTGGGAGCACGCTTTTCGTCGGTGAGTCGACCGACGTTGACGTCTTCTCGCTTCCGCTCACTGCCACGAGCAGTCCGGCCGCGACGATTAGCAGCGGAGTTAACGGGGCGAACCGTCTCGCCATCGATCCAAGCGGAAATCTTTGGGTTGCCAACTATAACGGCGGACCGACGAGTAAGGGCTCGATCGAGGAGTTTACCAAGCCGTTTAGTACCGGCGAAGCTCCCGCGGTGACGATCAACATGCCGGTCGGCACCTCGACGAGTTACGACACGTGGGGGATCGCTTTCGATGCGACCGGAAATCTTTACGTTACAAATGTGATTGGCGGCGCCAACCACGGCGGCTTGCTTGAGTTCCAACCACCAATTACAAGCGCGAGCTCTCCAAGCGTAGCCATCGAGGGTTCAGGGTTCAACTATCCTTACGACCTTGTGATTACGCCCCAGCAGTTCTCGGTAACGCCTTTATAGGTGTAAAATTTCCGCTCCCGACGCCGTAAGAATCTCGACTCGGTAACGAACAGAGCCCTTCAATCTGCCTACTCAAGCGTACCGGAGGCTGACGCCGGTAGCTCGCCAAAGGGTCGAGCTCAATCGGCGAGCAGGCTCGTCCAACCAATTCCCTCGTCGCTCGTTCCGTGGCTCCGGTAACATCTATATATCAAATAGCTCTGGACCCAGCTTACTGGAGGTTGCTCCGCCGATTTCGAGCTCAAGTACGCCGGCGACAGCGATTGAGAATCTCACGTCGGATACCTTTTACGATCTTGCAATCGCGCCGTCGGCATTTTCGGTATCGCCGTAATTACCAGCAACGCTCGGCCATCACGCTCGTTGAATTCCGGCGGGCGTGACCTTCTTAACTGGCTCAGGGGCGCCGGTTCGTCGGTACGTGCTCTACGGAGATGCTCTGCGTAACGCCTTCCAGGTTTTTTGCCGCCACCGTGATGAGGCCGCCGCGCGGACTATCGAGATCGGCGATGATGTAACTCGCGACCGCGAGCAGCAGGGGGAGCAACACGTAAAAGCGGCGCGGCTTCTCGCTTGGTTGTTCGTAGTAGCCGATCAGCGCGCACGCGAAGATTGCGATCACGAACATCAGCGCCCAGGCCGGGACGGGAACCCGATCCTCCCACGCCGCTTGCGTCGATCGTTCCGAATCGGTCACTTTGTTCATGCCGTCGGCGACGAGTGCGGTAATCGAATTCGGTTGCGCGACCGCGGGAGCCCGGACCGATTCCCACAGTTTGTTCTGCAGCGCCAGCGTATCGCTGAGATTCTTTGCGTCGGTTGCATCGTTCGGCGCATTGTAGAAGGCGATGCGATCGTTGACGTATGCGCGCAGAAGTCGCTCGACGTGCAGCGCTTGCGGTTGCGGTAGGAGCGCCGCACGCTCGTATTCGGTGCCGATAACCGCGGCCTCTTGGGCCTCAAGGCTCTTGCGATGATCGTATCTTGCCGACGCCATCGAGAAGCTGAAACCGACAAGCAGGCTCAGCAGCGTCAACGTGGCCGAGAGAATGAGGTTGAGGTCTTCCTTCTCTCCCTCGCCGAGCGTCTTGCGGCGTGCGCGCAACTGTCGGCCCAGAAGCGCCGCGACCAGTAAAACGACGAGCCAAATAATCGCCCAGAGAAGCGGATGGTCGAGCAATCGATGCATGAGCCTCTACCTTTCGACGAGCGGGTGCCTATTCGTCCGGCGTTCCTTCGAGATCCGGAAACGGCGCCTCATAACCGAGTGCGCGAAGGCCCGTTCCCGGATTTGGCTAGCCCATCCTCCCGCGGCGAAGCCTGTAAGCGGCGGGCAACTGCTCGCGGCCTTAACGCCCGAAAAACGATCGAGCGCTTGATCTCGGCGCTGCGATTCGACGGATTATGGCGCCGCCCGGGTGACCGGCATCATATTGCTGTCGTCGTCCCGATTGACGAGCATATCGAGTGGGTCGATCCCCGCTCGTGCGGGCTTGCCGTCGACGACGAGCCGGAACGTCTTCCGCGCGGCGGCGATGCGTCGGTTTTGTAAGTAGAGATACTTCCCTCTCGCGCTTCGAACGCCGATATAGAACCAATCATGCACGCCGACGCTACGTTCTTTACCTTTCCCGTCGGCGCGATATTTAGCGACATCGACCGTCAGCGTTACGACATAATGCCCGTCGCCGGTCTTAACGTACGTTGCACGGATCGGGCGCGCGTCGTAGAGAGTGATATGGGTAAACTCGTCGGAAAAGAGATAGGCGAACCTCTTCGGCGTGGCCGCACGCAGGTAGCGCATCAGGTCAAGGGTCGTAGGGTAGGGAGGACCGTGAAACTTATAGGCACGGTCGAACGCTGCAAGCGCCTCGTCGAAGCGTTGTTCGCCCACGTACTGCGCGAGCATATAGAGTACTTGGCCACCTTTATCGTAGTAAATATATGGCTGATTCTCGACCCGATAGAGCGGGTACTCCTGGTTGGGCTCTAGCCCGCGATCGTCGAGATATCTGGATAGTTCGGTACGCAAAAACGCGCGCATCGACGCTTCGCCATAGGTATGCTTCATAACCATGAGCGCGGTGTACTGAGCGAGCGATTCGATGATCGGGCCGCCTTCGGTTCGCGCCGTCACCACCTGATGTCCCCACCACTGATGTGCGACCTCATGGGCGGTCACGAAGAATGCCTGGTTGTAATTGCTTGGATCCTGCGGATTGTAGCGGGTGATAAAGCCGACGCTTTCGGAATACGGGATGGTAGCAGGAAGCGACTCGGCGAAGCTTGCGTAACGAGGAAACTCGACGATGCGCAATTCGTGAAATTGATACGGACCGTACTCTGCAGTGCAATAGGCAAGGGCCTTCTTCATGCTCTCCATCATCGCCGACAGGTTGTAGGTGTCGCTGGGGGAGTAGTAGATAGCAAGTTGCACGTTGTTCCACCGGCCGTGCATGACGGCATAGCGGCCCGAAACGATCGAGAAGATATCCAGCATCGGCGCCTCGCTCCGATAATCGAAATAGCGCCGACCGCCTGCGATCCAGGTGCGTGTGAGCTCGCCCGGGAAAATCGCCGTCTGGCGACGATCCGTTCCAATGACCATATGGATAGTGAGCCAGTCGGCATCTCCGGCGATAATATTGCTACGACGTGCCGCTGCGTCCCACGGCGCTGGATAGCGCAATACGCCGTGCAGGCCATAGCGGCGGCGCATGGAGTCGTTGGCGATCTCGACCTGCCGGTCGTAACCGATGTAGGGGAGGTAATTCTGCGTGATTACCGTTCCGTTTGTCACGAACTGCGTGTCGGGTTGATCGTTCACGAAACCGTGGTGTTCGTAGTCGAGGACGACGTGGAGCGTCATGCTCGCTCCCGGTGCGAGCGGCCGTAACATGCGATAGAGATAGAAGTGACGCGCGTTATCGGTGACGATCGGCACCTGCCCACCCTCGAAGCGAACCTTCTGTAATCCGAATGGACGAGCGCCGCTGCCCCACACCGGAAGCGTGAGGGCGACCTCCCGCAAGGGCGAGCCTGTTTCATTTCGAAGTCGCAGTGCCGCCGTGATGACCGCCCGACGCCGGTGTGGGTAGAGCTCGACGCGGGCGTCGATGTTGGTTATGCGCGGTTCGGGTAAACTTGCATAGCGGGCATAGAGCTGCTCGTATTCCGCTCGCCGCTCGTTCCGGAGATTCGGCGTCACATAATAGTTGAGGACGTGCGTATTATAATAGACGAACGAGCCGACGCCGATGAAGGCAATCGCGAGTGCTGATGCCAGGGTGCGGGGTACGGCGGAGAATCGTTCGCTGAGGAGGCGGAAACGCGATCGTAGGCTGCTTTCTTTCCCGCGTATCCAGAGCAGGCCTGACAGAAGTACGAGAATCGCCGCCCCGATGCCCCAGTAGGTGTGGAACCAGGCCAACGGAGCCGCGAAGATTCCGTAACCATCGAGATCGGAGTAGCGGTAGTGGGGCGCCTGACCGAATCGATAGAGATAGTCGCTAAAACCGAGTTGCGGCAATACCGTGAGTGCTACGAAATAGAGCACCATCGCCCCATAGGCGGCATAGCGCCGATCTATGACGACTTGCAGGCACGTTGCCAGAGCGCAAAGGATCCAGAAACTCACCAATCGGTTGAGCAGCAATTCGTGGGCGTACTCTCCGAGTTCGAAGTGGTAGTACCCCTGGCTTATTTGCGCGATAATCCCGGCTGAAAACACGAGGGTAACGAGCACGATCTGCACGAGGAGCAGTGCCCCGAGTTTCTGGCCAAAGAGCACCCAGGTCGATACCGGCTGCGAATCGACGATCTGCTCGATCTGTGTATCGCGATCGCGCCAGATCAGCTCGCCGGCGTAAAAAGTAATAATAGCGAGTGCAAAAACGTTAAATGCCGCGCGCCCCCATTCGAGCATAATGTAGGTGAGCGGGTAGACAGGAACCCCGGTCGGCGATTCGAGGAGGAGCGTCAAGGTCATCGCAAAGCCGGCGAGCGCCACTACGATAAAAAAAACGCTACGAACCGTCTCGACAAATTGTAGCCACGAACCCTGGAAAAGCTGGAGAAGCGACGCCTTCAACGAGAAGTCTTGCGTTACCAGCGGCAAGACGAGTGTCGACCTGGTGGGCTTCGGCGGCACTTTGTCGTCGCGCGTATCATTTTTTGCGAACTTTGTAGGCGTCTCCATCGAAAAGCGTCGGTAGGCAAACGCCAAGAGCAGGAGCCCGACCCCGACCCAGAGGACGCGGTTCCATAGCAAAATGCCATTGAAGGGCAGCGACCAGGTGTTGAGTTCGAACGGCGTCCAAAAACGCGTCACATACGACAGTGCATTCAAGCCGAAGGGATCGAAGAGAGCGGCGATTGCCCGTTGGTCGAGATTTCCGACGAAGTTGTTCGCGACCTGGTAGCCGATGAGCGCGAGCACGCTGACAACATAAGCGGCCAGCATGCGGCGCGTGAGCGCGACCATGACGAAGAGGGCTGCAGTAACGAGCAAGAGGTTTGGAACGGCAACGATGAAGTACGGTTGCACGTAGGCAAAAAGATGGTTGGCCGCGATGTGCGAGCGATCGTGCCACCACGGTATCGTGGTGCCGACCCAGAGGCCAAGCTCGGGGCCGGTAAAGAGGAGCAGTATTTGGGTGAAGGCGGCAGCAAACCGCCCGCCGAGGTAATCGAGTTTCGAGATCGGTTTGGTAAAAATGAGGGCAGCTGTATTATGCTGCGTTTCTTGGTAGGTTGCTTGGCCGGCAATCGCTGCGACAATAACTAAACCAAATAGCGTGATAATACTTATCAGTGAAGCGATGCCGGAGTCGGAGTTTAGCATCACCTTGCCGCCGCCGCCCATATCGATCGTGCCGCCGGCGATTGCGCCGCTGGAAAGCGCGACGAAGAGAAACCCTAAGCCGGTCAGGATAGAAAAGTAGATATAGAATGAAGCGCTTCGCAGTGCGTTGCGCAATTCATGGGTATAGATTGCTGCGAACATTTTATTTCGAATCGATCGAGGAAAAATAGAGATCTTCCAGATCGGCGGTTGCCGCTACGAATCCGTCGCCGGGGTCGCTGTCGGAGAGTATGCGAACGCTGGTTTTCCCGCCGGAGAGTCGCATCGAGATGACCCGGTAGCGGCTCCGGAATGCGTCGGCCTCGTTGTGCTCGATGAATCGCCGCCATACGCGCCCGTGGAGCGTCTCGACCAGGGCGGCGGGCTCGCCGGTGAGCAAGACGCGTCCCTTGTTCACGATCGCCATCTGGGAGCAAAGGTCGCTGACATCGCTGACGATGTGCGTCGAGAGGATGACGATCACGTGCTCGCCGATACTTGCCAGCAGATTATGAAAGCGGACGCGCTCTTCGGGGTCGAGCCCTGCGGTCGGTTCATCGACGATGATCACCTGGGGATTCCCGAGCAATGCCTGCGCGATACCGAATCGCTGTTTCATCCCGCCCGAGAACGAGCCGAGCGGTTTGCGGCGGTGCTCCCAGAGATTGGTCTGTTCGAGCAGTGCGTTGACCGAGTCGCGGCGTTCCTTCGGGCGCGTGATGCCTTTGAGTGTTGCAAAATGGAGCAGCAGATCTTCGGCTCGCTCCTTAGCGTAAAGGCCGAACTCTTGTGGGAGGTAGCCCAGAATGCGCCGCATGCCGTCTTTATCGCGAAGAACGTCGAGGTTGCCGAACCGCGCCGAACCGCTGTCGGCCTCTTGCAAGGTTGCCAGCGTGCGCATAAAAGTGGATTTCCCCGCGCCGTTGGGGCCCAAGAGCCCGAACATGCCGGGCGTGATGGACAGCGAGAGGTCGGAGAGTGCCTGGGTGCCGTTGGGGTAGCGCTTCGAGAGCGATTCGATGACGAGTTGCATGCCGCGTGTACGGGCGAGCTCGTCTTTTTGTTTCAAACAAAGCTTCGCTGGGCCCGCTGAGATCGCTGCAGCGAACCGGTTTCATCCCCTAATAGCGAGGTCGGGGGACGAAAACCGGTCAACTCACAGAGTGTTTTCGCGAACGATCCGATCGGTGACCGCAGTCGGTAATCCTTGCGGAAGCATCTCCATTTGGTCCGCCGACTATGAAAAAAGCACGGGCAGTTCGGTGGTTGAAATCACCTCGGCCTGGCGGGGAAAGACTTTCTCGACGAGCATCGTGTGAACGTCGGGGGCTGGATCGGCGCAGGCATCGGCGAGGACGAAGAGGCGAAAATCACGATCGGCTGCATCGCGAAGCGTCGAGAGCACGACGCCGCTGGTGCTAATTCCCGCGAGGAGCAACGTGTCGATGTCGCGGCTGCGGAGTTGCTCGGCTAAATCCGTGGTGGAGAACGCCCCAACACGCGTCTTGCGTACGACGATGTCGCCGCTCTGCGGTGCGAGCCGTTCGTCGATCGCCGTGGCCGGTGCGTCGGCCTGAAACGCCCGTCCCGAACTCTTCGCCGCCCAAAATCCTTTGTTGCGATCGGGAATCGCGGCAAATTCCGTGTCGGTAAGCGCGACGCGCACGTAGCCGATATGCCCGCCGCAATCGCGCATGGAGCGAATCGCGAGGGCAGCCCTCGCGACGAGCGCATCTGCATCGCCAAGCATTCCTATGATGCCCGCTTGAAAATCCATCACGAGCAGCGCCGCTCGCTTGGGGTCGATTCGCTGTGTGAGTTCCGGCATAGTTACGCTCCCTCCACGGGTTCCGGTGCGCTCCATCTTCCCTGCGATCGGAATGCGCGTTGTCGATGGCCTCCGCGTGAAAGCGGCGACGCGCTTCGAGTCGCGATTTCCCAACGAGCGCGCGAGCGGGTCAACTTAGAGCGTATTGTCGCGAACGATCCGGTTGACGACGGCTGCCGGTAATCCTTGTGGAAGCATCTCCATGATAACGTTGCCGTGCCTCCAACGGCGCTCCGGAAGCGTCCATCGGTTATCGCGAAGTTGTCCATCTTTTCCCCGAACGACGGCATCGAAATGCACGACCGGCGGGCCGTTGATTGCAGTTGCTTCCTTAATGATGATTCGGAAATACCTCCCGGCGATTTGCGCTTGATAGTACAACGCTACGACCGGATTCGAATGCACGTTGATGACGCCGGCATATTGAAAAAGTGTGTGCGTCGGCAAGCCGACCGGCACGACGATCCTAAACGGCAGGTGCTGTTGCGCCTGCTCGATCGTGAGCCGATCCTTCTGATGGATGAGTGGCGGC
>JAKBCP010000191.1 GCA_021807645.1 bacterium | reverse complement strand
GATCGCGCGGACGGAATTTCACATTCAGAAAATCGTCGCGCGAATTTACGATCCGCAGCGCGGACAGCTCTATCGCGACCTCGGCGTCGAAACCGTCTGTCCGACGACCGTCAACGCACAACTCATCCGCGATCGACTCGTCGAGTCGTCGGCAACGAGTACGCCGGAGATCGAGTTCGGCGTCCTGACCACGCTCGTCGCGCATGTCGGCGCTGCGCAGGCCGACAAGCGGGTCGGCGATTTTGAAGAGTTCGAACGCATTCGGATCGCCGCACTGATTCGCAAAGGTCGCCTCCTCGTCGTATCGACCGACACCATCTTGGAGAAAGGCGACGAGATTCACGCGGTCGTCACCTCCGATGCGTTCGGCGCCTTCGTGCAGTCGTTCCCGGATGCGCGCAAACCCCAACCGGTGAGGTCGTAACGTGTTCATTCTCATCGTCGGCGGCGGCAAGGTCGGCTCCTACCTGACGCGAGCGCTCATCGACCGCAAGAGCGAGGTCGTCGTCGTCGAGAAAGACGAACGCAAAGCCAAGAACCTCGAGCGCCTGATCGGCCATCAAGTGACCGTCGTCGGCGACGGATGCGACCCAAAGGTGCTGCGCGCCGCGGGCGTGGAGCGTGCCGACATCGTCGTCGCCGACACCGGCGACGACGAAGATAATCTCGTCGTCGTGCTGTTGAGCAAACGTATCTCGAAGGCACGATGCATCGCGCGCGTCAACAACCCGCGCAATCGGCGCATTTTCGAGTCGCTCGATACCGGCGAACCGGTTACCGTCATCTCTTCGACCGAGATTATTCTCGACGTTCTCAACGAACACGTGAGTGCCGCCGGCTACGGCGCCGTGCTCGAAACGATGCATCTCTTCGGCAAAGGGAATCTTCATCTCACGAAGATGTCGGTCGCCGCGGCCTCCTCGGTCGCCGGCAAAGAGATCGGCGAGGTAACGCTTCCCAACGATACCGTCCTCGTTGCGATCGAACGCGAGGGCGAAGAGATCGTCGTTCCCAGCGGACATACGCGGCTGCAAGTCGGAGATCGCGTTATTGCCGTCGTAAAAAACGGCGCTCGCGAACGCCTCGCGCAACTGCTAGGAGCCGGCCTCTAGAAGTTTTTTTGCGCTGCGCGGAAGGGCGAAAAGTCCGACGAGCATCGTGCTCAGCACGGCGACGAAGACGATCGCCCGCGCACTTTGTGCCCCCGCCATCGACGGATCGATAGAAAAGACTAACGCCAACGAGAGCGCTCCACGCACGCCGGCGGTCGCGATAAATCGCCGTTGCACCGAACCGAGTTCGGGGAGCAGGCGCAAGAATCCGAGCGTAGCGATAAGGCGGGCGACGGCCAGCGCGACGAGCACCAAGCCGGCACCGATCAGCGCGCTCCGCGCGTCGCTCAGGTTGAAGCTCGCCCCCATCCACGCAAAAAGTGCGAAGTTTAACGCAACGGCGGCCCAGCGCCAGAGCCCCTCGACGGCATCGAGCGTCACTTCTTCGATCGCTTTCTCGATGCGCGTGCGCATAAAAATGCCGAGCATTACGACCGCGATAATACCCGAACCGCCGAACGCCTCGGCAGCGACTGCAACGCCGTAGACGCCCAGGACGCTAAGCGCCCAGAGCAGGAACGAAGAACGTAACCGGATCGCGCAGATGAGACGACCGAGAAGATCTCCCGCCGCAGCACCGAGCGCGCCGGCAACGAGCGCGAAGAGAATGTTACTCGCTCGGACGAGCGCGACGGCGATCGCGTCGTTAAAGAGCGACTCCGCCTCGACGATGGCAACCAGGCCCCCCGGTGCCCCGACCGAGCGGGCGAAAGCGATCACTGCAACGGGATCGGTCGCGCTGAGCGCTGCCCCGACCACCCATGCGAGCGGCAACGAAAACGAAAGCAGCAGCAACGCGCCCGTCACGCAGAGCGCCGCAACGGCGACGCCGGGAAGTACGAGCATTGCGATCGGACGCCACGCGCGCCGCACGGCGGCAAGATCGAGATTCCATGCCGCCTCGAAGAGCAGCGGTGGAACGAGATAATGCAAGGCTGCCGGTGCAAAAACGGCGCCGACAGGTTTTGCAAAGCTCAATCCTGCCGTCGCACCGAGCACGGCTACACCCGGCAGCACCCAGATCGGCAACGGGCGTGGGCTACGCACCACTCACCGCGACCCTCAATGTACGTGCGTGAAGTTCCCGACGCGAACGCCGAGTTCGGTGATTCGCGCGATTGCAGCACGCATTCCCACGGTTGCATTCGGACGCCCGACCAACGCAAAGTAGCGGTGTGGATCGATGTTTAGGGTCCTCGTTTGCACCATATCGACGGGCCGTTCTGCGAGAAAACGTTCCATCGCCGCCATTTCCTCGACGTCGTCGGTGACGCCCGGATGGGTGAGCAGGTTCAGCGAGACGCGCAGCCCCGCCGCGCGCGCGATACGGACCGATTCCAAAACCTCGGCGAGCCCGTAACCCTGCGGGCGATAATAGGCGGCATAGGTCGCTTCGCGAAAGCTATTGAGGCTGATCCGCACGGCTTGTAACCCGGCATCGATACAACGCGCGAGTTCGCGCGGCCGACTACCGTTGGTATTGAGATTGATCGTGCCGTTCGCGCGCACCGCTCGTATCTTTTCGATCGCCAAGGCGATCGCGTGCGAGCGCAGCAGCGGCTCGCCCTCGCAGCCTTGCCCGAAACTCACGATCCCTTCGGGCACCGACTGCAGATGCTCGATCGCCACGCGTGCGATCTCGTGGACCTGCAACTCCACGGCGATGCGCCGCTGCGGCGAGGGCAGCCCGGCGTCGGGCTCTTGCTCCGAAATACATCCCACGCAGCGGGCGTTACATTTCGGCGAGACCGGAAGCGCCGCTTCGCCGCGTTGAAGGAAAACGTTCTGTGCGGTAAAGCAGCCGTACTCGCCGGCACAGACCCGCAACTGCGCGAGCATCCGGTTTCCGGGGTCGCGTGCACAGCGTTCGTCGAGCAGCGCTTCGAGTTCGCCCTCAGCGAAGCGCCGCGGCTCCCAATCCTCGTCACGATCGGTTCGCATCGCCGCAACGTAGAGTTCGTCGTCGATCGCGCACGCGAACGTGTAACCGAAGAGCGGTAGCGTCGGTGCGCTCGGTTCGGCTTCGAAGGCCGGCACGAGTAGGCGCGTGTAACCCGCGGGCAAGAGGACGCCGAGCGCATGGCGTCGCTTTTCGATGCCGCGTCCGCCGAACGGGCGCCGCAGCGGCAGCAGCGTCGGCACGCTTCCCGGCGGCGCCGGAATCAGTTCATCCGCACGCGGGGGACGCACGATACCACCGTCGGCGAGCGGTTCGCAGGTGTCGTCGAAATAATAGCG
>JAKBCP010000190.1 GCA_021807645.1 bacterium | reverse complement strand
GCGCGCTGCGCGGCGATCTTCCGATCCTCGTCGATAATTGCTACGGCGAACTCGTCGAGGAGCGCGAGCCCACGCACGTCGGTGCCGATCTCGTCATGGGATCGCTCATTAAAAATCTCGGCGGTGCGCTCGCGCCGACGGGCGGCTACTGCATCGGTCGCGCCGACCTCGTCGACCGCGTTGCGACGACGCTCTACGCACCCGGGCTCAACGATGCGCTCGGCCCAACGCTGGGCTTCGGGAAGGCCTTTATCCAAGGGCTTTTCCAAGCACCGAGCATCGTCGAGGCATCTTTACGAACGCTTGATTTTGCCGCCGCGCTCTTCGCGGAATTGGGCTACCGCGTCGATCCGGCACCGGGTGCGCGGCGCACCGATATCGTGCAGGCGATCTCGCTGGGGAGCCGCGAACGTCTGCTGCAATTCGCGCGCGGCCTCCAGAGCGTTCTGCCGATCGACGCGCGTTTTCGCCCCGAACCGGGTGCGGTGCCCGGCTATCGCGACCCGGTCGTTATGTCGGGCGGCGCGTTCGTCTCCGGCGCGACCATCGAACTCTCGTGCGATGCGCCGCTCCGCGAGCCCTACGAACTCTACTTGCAGGGCGGAGTAAATGCGATCCACGGGTATCTCGGCGCGCTCGCCGCGGCGCGCGCGATCCGAGAATAGTCGGCGACCTCGCCTTAACCTAGAGGCTCGTCGCTCCCGACGCAGAAGCGAACGAGTCTCCGTGAACATACAAGGCAGTCACGCTCAGCAGCGGCGCCATGCCCGCGTCGAGATTGCATTACCGGTGACGTTGATCGTCCCGGGGCTGGAACTGGTCGTGCCTGCACGTTCGCTCGATTTAGGGGGCGGCGGCATGCGCGTATCGACGCGCGCCGACCTGCCCGCAGGGCAGCACGTCGTGCTGCGTTTTTCCCTACCGGGGAATGAGGAACGGCAACTGCTGGTGCGCGGTCGCGTGGTGCTTTCGTTTTACGATGCGACCGCGAAACTCTACGCGCACGGCATCGCCTTCACGCAGTACTCCGCGCAAGACGGCACGGAGATCGCGCGCTACGTTTCGTCCGCTTCTTCGGAGCCGCCGAGAAAGCCGTAGAAAAAGAAGCGATTGCCTTCGGCGGTGGTGAGTACGATACGCGTCTCCTCCACCTCGATATCGGCGATCGTCTTACCGACCAGGTTCTCTAAAATCGCCTGCGCCTGAGCGAATTCGGCTTCGCGCAGGGCGTCGGGTTCTACGTCGACCAGCTGCATTAGCTCGTCGATACGGTCGCTCATCGTCACTCTTCTCCAATCATCGGCCCGGCGGCGGGATATGTTAGGCTACGGTCAACCCGGGCACGGGGAGCGCGCGGCCCCGAGCGAGAAGCGCCTCCGGCAAGAACGATGTTGGTGCTTGAAGTTGTAAGCGGGCCGCTCGACGGCCAACGCTGGGAGTTCGAATCGGAGATCACGATCGGTCGCGATGACGCGGCGGCTCAGGCCTGCCTCGCGCTCGACCGCTACGTCTCGCGCGCTCATGCCCGAATCCGGGTCGCCGACGAGGGCCTGCTGCTCTCCGACCTCGAGAGCCGGAACGGCACCCGCGTGGAGGGGGCGAAGATCGTCGGGAGCGTGCGGATCGAGCCCGGGACGCCCTTCATCGTCGGGCGGACCGCGCTGCGCGTTCTCGTGCACCCCTAACGTGCGCCTGGTAACGACGGTCGAGGAGCTGCGTGCTTGGCGGCGCGAGGCGCCGCCGACGCTCGGCTTCGTGCCGACGATGGGAGCGCTCCACGACGGTCACCTCGATCTCGTGCGTTTCGCGCGCTCGCAAAATGCCGCCGTGGTCGCCTCGGTCTTTGTGAACCCGCTGCAATTCGGCGCCGGCGAGGATCTCGCGCGCTATCCGCGCGATCTCGCCGGGGATCGCGAAAAACTCGCCGCAAACGGCGTCGACCTGCTCTTCGCGCCTGCGGTCGAGGAGATCTATCCGCAGGGCTTCACCACGACGATCGATGTCGGCCCGGTCGGCGAGGGCTTCGAGGGCGCCGTACGCCCGGGGCATTTTCGCGGCGTCGCGACCGTGGTCGGAAAGTTACTGCACCTCGTTACCCCGCAGCGTCTCTATATCGGGCAGAAAGATGCGCAGCAGAGCGCGGTGCTGCGCAAACTCGTGCGCGATCTCGCCTACGACTGCGGCGTGACGATCGTGCCGACCGTGCGCGAGAGCGACGGGCTGGCGATGTCGTCGCGAAATATCTATCTCGACGAGCGCGAACGCCGAGCGGCCCCATCGCTGCATCGCATGCTGCGCCGTTGCGTCGAACTCCTGAAAGCCGGTACGCCGTTCGAGATCGCGCGCACCGAAGCGACGAACGTCCTGGAAGCACCTGGGACGCTCGATTATCTCGCGTGCGTCGATGCCGAAAGCTTCGCTCCGCTCCCCGCGTTGCGCGATAATTGCTTCGTCATCGCGGCCGCACGCTTCGGCAATACACGCCTGCTCGACAACGTGTGGCTCCCGCAATGAACGGCGCGCGCGTGCTGTTGGTGGTGAGCGGCGGCATCGCCGCCTATAAAGCTGCGGCGCTGACGAGCACGTTGGTGCAACGCGGTGCAAGCGTCGATGTCGTGCTCACCGCCGATGCCGAGCGCTTTATTGCGCCGTTGACGTTCGCTGCACTCACCGCACGCCCGGTCTACACCTCGCTCTGGGATGCTCCCGAGCGGATTCCGCACATTCGCCTCGTGCGCGAGGCCGAGGTGGCGATCGTCGCGCCGGCGACGGCGAACCTCATCGCAAAGCTGCGCGCCGGAATCGCCGACGATCTGGCGACGACGGCGTTGCTGGCGGCGCGTATTCCCGTGCTGCTCGCTCCGGCGATGAACGCGGCGATGTACGAAAACGAGACGACCGCCGAGAATATCGCAACCTTACGAGCGCGCGGGTACGAGATCGTCGAGCCGGAAGCCGGTTTTCTTGCGGAGCGGGAGCACGGGGTCGGGAGACTCGCCAGTGAAGAACGGCTGCTCGAAGCGATCGAACGCGCGCGCACGCGTCGTCGTTCGCTGCTCGGCAAACGCGTGCTGATCACCGCCGGGCCGACGCAAGAGCCCTTCGACCCGGTCCGTTTTGTCGGCAACGCATCGACCGGCGCGACGGGGATCGCACTTGCCGAGGAAGCGGCGCGGCGCGGCGCCGACGTCACCCTCTTGCTCGGCCCGACCCTGCTTGCGCCCCCGCACGGCGTTCGCACCGAACGCTTTGCGACGGCTGAAGATTTACTCGCACTTGCGTTGCGAGAAGCGCGGAATATCGATCTGACCATCGCCGCCGCCGCCGTCGCCGATTGGCGCCCGCGCGACGTATCGTCCGAGACCAGAA
>JAKBCP010000189.1 GCA_021807645.1 bacterium | reverse complement strand
GTATTCGCCGTTTATAACGACATTTTTTTCCAGTGCCGACGCGAATCCGTGCGTTCTTCCCAAACATTTGTTGGCGAAGTATCCAAACATCAACAACGTTCCCTATAACTCGCTCCCGGTCGGCATAGGGCCGTTCAAGTACGAGCGCTGGAATCGCGGCCAAGATGTGGTCATGGTGCCCAACCCGCTCTATTTCCGCGGCTTGCCGAAACTCAAGAAGATCATCTTCGAGATCATTCCCAACCGCGACACCGTGCTGACGCAGATGCAGGCCAAGCAGCTCGATCTTTGGATGTATGTTTCGCCGGCCTACGTCAATCGGCTCAAAGCGATGACGCCGTTCAAGGTCTCGGTGAAGCCCGACTACTACTACGATCATATCGATTTCAATCTTTCGCACCCGAAGGTTGCAAGTCTCGCCGTGCGTCGCGCATTGCGCTATGCGACGCCGCTCGCGCGCATCAACCGAAAGATTCGCCATAACATCGGCAACCTTCAGGATCAGCCGAACCCCAAGAGCGCTCCCTATTGGGTGCATGGCATCGGCTACACGCATTACAATATCGCCAAAGCGAACGAGATTCTCGACAAGGCGGGCTGGAAGCGCGGCCCCGACGGAATCCGGGAGAAGAACGGCGTGCGCTTGATGCTCGATCTCGCGACCGTCGTCGGCACCCCCGATACCGATAATATCATCGAATTGATGCGCGAATCGTGGAAGAAGATCGGCGTCGGCCTCAGCGTCCGCCACTATTCCTCGGCGGAGTTTTTCGCGCCCTATCAAAATGGCGGGATCGTGTACGGCAACAGTTGGGACGTGACGATGTTTGCGTGGGGGAACGATCCGCTCGGCGATTATTCGTTCATCTATCGCTGCAACCAGTTCCCGCCGAACGGCCAGAACGATCTCCGTTGGTGCGATCCGAAAGCCGATGCGGCGATGAAGGCACTCTTCTCGCACTTCACGCAACGCGAACGGAACGCCGACGTCGCGATCCTCACCAAACAGTTCGTGAAAGAGGTGCCGTCGATCGTCACGGATGGGCGTATGGCGATCTACGCCTACAATCGCGATCTCAAGCACTTCCATCCCGGCGTGCTCGCGCCGTTCGATAACATGATGAAGGTGGATATCTAGGGCGCGCTTACCGCGCCTGCGCGATCGTGTTTTATCACGCCGAGTGGACCGCTGTTGTCACGCCGAGTAGACCGCGAAGCGGTCGTATCGAGGCGCGGCGCGCGCGCTTACAGCGCCTGCGCGCACCGCTCCTCGCTAGACGCTCGCGGCTCGGACAAGCAATGTCAGGGTCCTCGCCGCTCGCTTAAGCGCTCGTCGGGTGCATCGCAGGCGCTTCGCGCTGCGCGATCGTGTTTTATCACGCCGAGTGGACCGCTGTTGTCACGCCGAGTAGACCGCGGTTGTCACGCCGAGTAGACCGCGAAGCGGTCGTATCGAGGCGCGGCGTGCGCGTGACCTGCCCTCGATACGGGCGCTAACGCGCCCTACTCGGGCTGACACACACGTGCGCCCTACTCGGGCTGACACCCACGTGCGCCCTACTCGGACTGACACCCACGTGCGCCCTACTCGGGCTGACACACACGTGCGCCCTACTCGGGCTGACACACATGCGCCCTACTCGGTAGGCGTCGCATCGGGGGCGGTCGAGGCGTCGACGTAAATTGCGAGGCGCTCGATCGTTCCGTCGTTTCCCATCGCGAGCGCGCTGCCGCCGGGGAAGCCGGTGGCGAATATCTGCGCGTAGCTTCCACCGCTCGGCGCCGGGATCGGCGTAAAATATTCGGGGAGCGCGAGAAGCTGCATCCCCAACTCGATCTCTCCGGGTACGAGGCGATAGCTCCCGCAGTCGCGCGCTTCCAGCGAGGGCGCTTGCGCGCCGCGCGGGCGATAGAGTTCCGCCGCGCTTAAGAGCGTGCCGCTGAAGAAGAGCGTCAGAAATGCACGTTCGCCGGCGATGCGTAGGCAATACGTGTGCCAACCCGCCGCGGGATAACGGTAGGCGATGCCGAGTTCACGCTCGACATCGCGGCGCGTGCTGCTGCCGACGACGAGCGCGAGGCGTTCGTTGAAGAGTGCGATCGGGGCATCGGCGCGTGGTGGAAGCGTCGGTGCGTGCGCGGGGCGTTTCCGTTCGTAGATACTCGCCAGGACCTCGACCGCGCGGCGCATCGCAAAGTCCGGTGGTTCGCGCTCGCTCATCGGTGCATGCCGACAATCGCCGGCAGGTGGATGCGCGCTTCGATAAAGAGGAGCCCTAAGAGCGTCCCCGCGTAGGCGAGGCCGATGCGGATGCGCGCCGACCTCCCGAGATGATCGGCGGTGGAAGCAAGTGTGGTTCGCCAGGATCCCGCTAACCAAAACACGCTGAAGAGTGCGATGACGGCGATGGGCAGCAGCGGCAAGCGCGCGAGAAATGCGACCACCAGAAAGATCGGCAGTGCGAGGAGGACGATCGGCGGCCAGACCGCCTGAATGATTCTGCCTCCATCGAGCGGCAGCACCGGCGCCATGTTGAAGAGATTGAGCAGCGCGCTGATATTTGCAGCGAGCATCCAGAACGGATCGTGCGTCGCCAAACCGATCGAGAGTGCGGCGGCGGCGAGCCCCATACCGGCGAGGGGTCCGGCGAGAGCGATGTAGGCGCCGTCCTCTTCGTTCGCCGGTTTGCTACCCGGCGTGAGCGCCCCGATGAACGGAAGAAAGACCGGGGCCCCGACCACAAGGCCATAGGTGCGATAGGCGAGCACGTGCCCGAGTTCGTGGGCGAGGAGCACGAGCGCGAGGATGATGCCGAAGCGCCAACCGAACGTCAGCCCGTAGAGCCAGAGCGTCGCAAGGAAACTAAAGCTACCCAGCAACATCGGCACGTGGAAGAAAAATACGAGGAATGCCTTAAACTTCACGGCGAGGCCACCGAGCGCGGCGAGCAGTGCTGCCAGTCCCTTCGGCTTTTTCTTCGTCGGTTGCTCCGGCGGCTGCGGGTCGGAATTCATGGGCCCTGTTGCTTCGACTGCGAAGAAGCCCCCCCTCGTACGTCGAAGCAGGGAGAGCCATGAAATTTGAAGAGCCGATCGAGCAACTCATCGCCGAGCCGACGCGCTTCACCCGCGACGTGCATTTCCCCGATCCTGCCGAGATCCGTCTCTACGACGAGACGCTTCGCGACGGCGAGCAGATGCCGGGCGTTTGTTATACGCCGCAACAGAAATTGGAGATCGCAACCGCGCTCGCCGATATCGGCCTCCATATCATCAGCGTCGGTTTCCCCGCCGCATCCTCCGGCGACCGACGCACGCTTCAACTCGTCATGGAATCGAAACGGCGCGGGGAGCTCGGCGAAGTCGAGATCCTCG
>JAKBCP010000188.1 GCA_021807645.1 bacterium | reverse complement strand
ACGGAATAGACGCGCACGCGCGCATCCTCGCGAGCGATCCGATCGAGGATCGCACGCGTCTCGTCGGACGACCCATCGTCGACGACGATCGCGCGACGAAGTTCCGGTTGCGCGAGAAAACTCTCGATGCACGGTCGCGCGTTCTTCGCTTCGTCGCGCATCGCGATGTAGAGATCGACGCTGCCGGGCTTCCCCGCCTGCGGGGCGAGCCGGACAAATACCGGCCTATTGAGCAGCGTCATCGCCGCACCGCTGAAGGCAATGGCGACGGCTATTCCGAGCAGCCACCACAGCGTCAGCGTCATCGTTTGCTGCGAAGCGGCGCGATGCAGGCGGCAACGATTGCGTCGATACCCGCGTTCCCGCGCGCGATCTCGCGATAACGTCCATCGACGCGTTGCGCGCGCAGATCTTCGTCGATCGACGCCAGCAACGCAGTGACGCGCGCCTGCGTCTGCGCTTGCAACGAGCGCGCATGGGGATCGCAGGGCGCGCCGAGCGCCGCAATCGCCGTCGGGCGTTGCTCGCCGAGAAACACATAGCGCATCGCCACCGGCAGCACCGGCACCTCGGCAGCGCGCGCAGCGTGGACGAAACCCGAGGTGAACGCAGGTTCGCAGAGGGCCGGGCGAAGCACGCCGTCCGGGAAGATCCAAACTCCCGCGCCCTCGCGCGCGCAAGCGGCGCCGTAGCGAATCGCCGGATAGGCGGCACGCACGCTGCTCGCATCGACGGAGAACGCACCGCCGAAGCGAAAGAACGGAAAGCGACGTAACTGCTCGTCATCCATCATCACGTTCATCGGGCGCTCCGGTGCAAACCTTCGATGGATCGTCAGCGCGAGAAATCCGTCCCACCACGAGTGGTGATTCGCTGCAGCGACGTATCCTGCGGTTGGAAAATCGACCTCGCTGCGCACGAGCACGCGCGCGAAACTCCGACGCATCAGCCACTGCAGGTAGCGGCCGAACGCAATTTCGAAGCCTGCAATGCGGTGCGCCCGCTGCCAACTCATCGCTGCAAAAGATGCTCCGCTGCGAGCCGCCCCGAGATGACGACCATCGGGACTCCGGATCCCGGGCGCGTGCCGCTCCCGGCAAACGCGAGCCCCGGAAAACGCCGGTCGACCATCGGCGGGCGAAACGGCCCCATCTGATCGAGCGTATGCTCGGGGCCGAACGCCGCGCCGTGCATCAGCCCGAGTTCGCTCGCCCACTCCGCAGGCCCGCGCGTGCGCTCGACCTCGATAAACTCTCGTAGTTCGCCGACTTCGCGTTCCAGTCGTGCGAAGATGCGCTTTCGAAACGCATCGAGCTCCGCACCGGGTAACACGGCGAGATTCGGCACCGGCGCCAGCACGAGCAGCGCGCTCCCGTCGACGGGAGCCGCGCTGGCGTCGCGTGCGACCGGATTGTAGACGTAGAGCAGCGGGTCGTCGGGAAAATTCCCGCCGTCGAGTTGGGCGTACGCACGCCACGGATCCTCGGGAAGCAGAACCGTGTGGTAGGGAAGATCGACGTGCCGCCGCACGCCGAGATAGAGGCAGAGCGCGCTGTGACCGTACCGCATCGCCCGGAAGCGCGGCGGTTGCGCCCCCAAGAGGGCAAGCGACGGCTCGCGATCTGCAGCGACGACGATTGCATCGGCTTCGTAGATTTGCTCCGCAGTCGAAGCGCGCCAGGCTCCGCCGCTCGTGCGCTCGATTCGTTCGACGCGTTTTCCATACGAGAAGCCAACCCCTAAAGATCGCCCCGCCTCGACGAATGCATCGACAATGCTCGCCATGCCGCCCGGTGCGAACCACACGCCATCGACCGCTTCCACAACGGGAAGCAACGCATACATCGCGGGCGCTCGTAACGGCGAGGTCCCGAGATAGAGCGATTGGAAGGTCAACGCTTCGACGAGTCGGGGCGCGTGGAAAAAACGCTCCGTAAAACGCCGCAACGAACCGGCGATCCACGGGCGCATCCTGCCGGGACGCGCAATCATGGCCGCAAAAGCGAGCAACGAACGATCGCGTTCGAGGACCTGCGCGCGCGCGTCGCGGTAGGCACCGTGGACGCGCGCAAAGTAATCGAGTACGCGAGGCGTGACGCCGGGCTCCATTCGCTCGAACTCCGCCAGCGATAACGCGATATCGGAGTGCATCGCAAAACGCTCCCCGTCGGGCCAGCGCACCTCGTACCCCGGCTCCAAGCGCATCAATTCCAAGGCCACGAATCGCTCGCTTCCCAATGCTTGCTCCAGCACGTCGATCATCACGACGAGCGTGGGTCCAAGATCGAAGCGGTACTCGCCGCTGCTCCACGCTTGCGCGCGCCCTCCCGGGCGATCGGCAGCTTCAAGAACCTCGACGGCGATGCCGGCGCGCGCGAGGTGCAGCGCGGCGCTCATCCCCGCAAAGCCGGCTCCGACGACCAAGGCGGACTTCATGGCGCGCGCTCCGAACCGCGGGCCATGCCGATTCTCGAAAGCCTCCACGTCGTCGCCGGCGTTCTCTGGCTTGGGAACTTCGTGGTCACCGGGATCTGGGCCACGCGCGCATTCCGCTCGGGGGACGAGCGCCTGCGGCGATTCGCCGTTCGCGAAATTCTCTTCACGGATATACTCTTTACCCTGATTTTCGGAACCGCGGTCATTACCAGCGGCCTCGCGTTGGCCGCGCGCCTCGACATCGACCCGTGGCGAACGGCATGGACGCGCGATGCGCTCGCCATTGCGATCGGCAGCGGAGCGATCTGGCTCGCCGTGCTCGTCCCGCTCGAGATCCGAATGGAGCGACGCGCCGCGGCGGGCGACGATGCAGCGCTGGCGCGCCCATTTCTGGCGTGGAGTATCGTCGGTTGGGGGATCACGCTCGCGCTCTTCTCTATCATTTATTTCATGCTCGCGAAACCGGTATAAGCGCGCACCCAGCAACGAATCGCGCGGCCGATCTTCGCTGGGGTTTCGACGACGGCCCGACCGGCATCCGGATCGAACCCACGCCGCTCCACGACATCGACGATGCCGCCATAAATGTCGGCGGTGGCGAGCAGAGCCCACCGCGAACCGTCATTCGGCACGCGTGCAGCGAGCACGAACGCTTCGCGATACCGACTTCGCGCTTGCTGCGCGATTTCGCGCATTACCTCGCGACGCCCGAGCCGCTCGACCTCGCGCTGCGGAAGATAGAAGCGCCCGGTGCGCTCGTCCTCGGCGACGTCGCGCAGAATATTCGTATACTGCATCGCGATCCCCAGACGCTCGCCGCGCGCGAGCGAGTCGTCGTCGCTCGCACCGAGAATCGCCATGGAACAACGGCCGACCGTGCCCGCAACGGCTCGCGAATAGGCCTCCAACTCAGCAAACGTCGCGATCGGTCGCGGCTCG
>JAKBCP010000187.1 GCA_021807645.1 bacterium | reverse complement strand
AAGAAGCCGACCCCGGAGATCGTTACGGTCGGGGGCGTCGCGCCGTGATAATCGAGCCACCACCAAAATCGTGTCGCTCGGTGGTGCCCGATGCGGTCGACCTCCGTTCGCAAGGCGGCGTACTGCGGACCGCGGCTTGCAACGCAGCGCGGGATCGGTATCTCGCCGATCATCGTCGCACCGCTTCGCGGATCGCGCAGCACGAGATGGTAATCACCGTCGGCTTCGATACGATAGCCGACGAGTTGCGCGCGCACGCGCCACACCGACGTCTCCACCGGGGCGAGGCGATGCGACACGAGGTCGGGATCGCGCGGCGCCGGCTGCGCGGCGAGCCAACCGATAGTGGTTGCACGCGGTGCGAAGTTGATATGCGAAGCGCCACGGTCGCGAAGCGTCTTCATCGCCCAGAGTTCGGTGCCGCAGCGAATCGGTTTGAAGTGCTCGTAGTGGCGGTAGCCGCGCGCGGAGAGCGATCCTCCGAAGGGCAGCGCCAACGCTACGACGAGTGCAGCGGCGACAACGGAGATGCGTAGCATGGCGACGCTATTCGCGTGATGCATCGCAGCGCCCCTTTTGTCAGCCCGAGTAGGGCGCTTGTAAGCGCCCGTATCGAGGGCGTTTGCGGTGGCGGTGGCGCCTCGATACGGCTGCTTCGCAGCCTACTCGGCGTGACAGCTCGCTGCTCGGCGTGACCGCTCGCTACTCGGCGTGACCGCTCGCTACTCGGCGTGACAGCTCGCTGCTCGGCGTGAGAGCCGGCGTGAAAGCGTTTACTGCTTACCGATGCGCTCGTTTTCGTTATTTAGCAAATAGATACGGTCCGCGTGACGCATGCCGAACGCGCGCTGATCGTAAATGATGCCGACGTAACGGCCGGGTTTCACGGCTTTCATTTGGTACGTCGTCTTCCCGTCATCGGAGAAGACCTGGTCGAATTTCGGGAGAATCTCGAAGCTCAGAACCTGTCCCGTGCGTGGGTTGCGCACTTTAATGTTTGTTGTCGAAACATGCACCGTGATTCCGTAGAACGTCGAGGTCTTCGCCGAGGCGATCGACGGAACGGTGATGGCGGTGAATGCGAGCGCGAACGTCGCGAAAAGATGGAATAAACGCGTTTTCATACTCTACTTTCCTTCTTCGAACGTCGTGCGTATACGCACGTCGTCTTTCTTTCATACCCGATAACCCAAACGCATAAACCCGCGAAAACATCGCCGGGGATACACTCCTCGATACGGCTGCTTCGCAGCCTACTCGGGGTGACAGATGCAGCCTGCTCGGGGTGACAGATGCAGCCTACCCCAGGATGACAGCTGCGCGAAGCCGCCATGTCAGCCCGAGTAGCGCCGCAGCGCGTATCGAGGGCAGCCGCCCCGTCAGGGCGTTTTTGCATTGACAACCATCGATTCAGGGCCTAGTATCGATAAATGTCGATCCAACGCTGCGCTCCCGAACCAGTGCTCTTCGAAGGCGAACTCAGCGCGGAATGCGCGCTCTTCCACGCGCTCGCCGACCCGGCGCGCCTGCGCATTCTCGCAACGCTCGCTCGCGCGGATACGGAGGTCTGCGTCTGCGATCTCACCGCGGGCTTCGATCTGAACCAATCGACGATCTCGCATCACTTGAAAATCCTGAAAGATGCCGCCCTCGTGAGCGGTGAGCGGCGCGGAACCTGGGGCTTTTACCGCCTCGCGCCCGGCGCGCGCGAACGGATCGAGCGCGCGCTCGAACGCACCCTGCCGCTCGCGGTGCATGCGTGAAACGACTCGCATTTCTCGATCGCTACCTTACGCTCTGGATCCTCGCGGCGATGGCGTGCGGCGTCGGGCTCGGCGCATTCGGAGCGCATCTGCCCGCGGTCGTCGTCCCGATCGGCCTCATCGCGATGATGTATCCTCCTTTCGCGCGCGTGCGTTATGAAGCGCTCCCGGCGGTTCTGCGCAATGTACGGCTCTTTGCGCTCTCGCTGGTTCAGAACTGGGCGATCGGCCCGGTGTTGATGTTCGCGTTGGCGGCGATCTTCTTACACAACAAACCCGCGTTCTTCGCCGGTCTGGTAATGGTCGGGCTCGCTCGATGCATCGCCATGGTGATCGTCTGGAACGATCTCGCCAACGGCGATCGTGAGTACGCCGCCGCGCTCGTCGCGTTTAATTCCCTCTTTCAAATATTTGGGTACGCCGCCTACGCATGGCTCTTTATTACGGTGCTCCCGCCGCTTATCGGCATGCCTTCGCTTGCGGTGCATCTTGCGTTCGTCGATGTCGTCAAGAACGTTGCGCTCTACCTCGGGTTGCCGTTTGTTGCCGGTGCGCTGACGCGCGCGTTTCTGCGGCCGAGAATCGGCGCCGTGCGGTACGATGAAGGTTTCGTGCCTCGCATCGCTCCGTTGACGCTCCTCGCGTTGCTCGTTACGATCGTCGCGATGTTCGCGCTGCAGGGGCACCGCATCGTCGAACGCCCGCTCGACGTGCTGCAAATTGCGATACCGCTCGTCCTCTATTTCGCGGCGATGTTCTTGCTTTCGTTTGCAATGGGCAAACGCATGGGCGCAAGCTATGGGGCGAGTACGGCGCTCTCGCTGACGGCCGCGAGCAATAATTTCGAGCTCGCGATCGCCGTCTGCATCGCGCTCTTCGGCATCACATCGGGCGAAGCGTTCGCCGCCGTTATCGGCCCGCTCGTCGAAGTGCCGGTCATGCTCGCGCTCGTGAACGTTGCACTGCGCATGGAACGCACCTACACCGCCGCTTAAGGAGGCCTCGCTATCGTGACCGCTCCGACCGACCACCGCGCCCGCGTGCTTTTTCTCTGCGTGCACAACAGCGCGCGCAGCCAGATGGCCGAGGCGTTTGCGAACGCGCACTTCTCCGACCGTCTCGTCGCCGAGAGCGCCGGGCTCGAAGCCGGTACGCTCAACCCGCTCGCCGTCGAAGCGATGCGCGAACGCGGTATCGACATCTCGCAGAAAGAAACCCGCCGCGTCTTCGACCTCTTCACCGCCGGGAGGCTCTTCGATTACGTCGTTACCGTCTGCGATGAAAGCAACGCCGAGCGCTGCCCGATCTTTCCCGGCGTCACCGAACGGCTTCACTGGAGCTTTCCCGACCCCGCCTCGCTCGTCGGTTCGCACGACGAGCGGCTCGTGCAGACGCGCGAGATCCGCGACGCGATCGAAGCCCGTGTCGCGGAGTGGGGGGCGACGCTGCGCGCGCATAGCCGATAGCCGTGGAGCCGGCCCTCGATACGGCTGCTACGCAGCCTACTCGGGCTGACAGGGAACCCACCTCGGGCTGACAGGGAACCCACCTCGGGCTGACAGGGAACCCACCTCGGGCTGACAGGGAACCCACCTCGGGCTGACAGGGAACCCACCTCG
>JAKBCP010000186.1 GCA_021807645.1 bacterium | reverse complement strand
TCGCCCGGAAGCCCGGCGTAAAGTGCGCCGCGATCGCAAAGAGCAGGTAGTTGACCACGAACGAAAAGAGGCCGTGCGTCAGCCAGGTAATCGGTGCGGAGATCAGCCGTAAAATCGGTCCCAAGAGCATGTTCACGATGCCGAAGACGATCGCTGCGATCAGCGCGGTGCCGATCCCGGCATCGTGGTTGAAGCCCGGTACGAACTTCAGGATGAGATACAACGCGATGGCGTTGACGATAAATCGGAGGATCATAACTGCGACATTCCTCGCACCGAGCGCGCCTCCTATGCGGGCGAGCGCTCTCCGAGGTGCGCCCGGACCGCCGCAGCGAGCGCCGGAGTCATCCCCTTGACTGCCGCGACCGCGTCGAGCTCGGCGCGCCCGATCGCCGCAACCGACCCGAAGGTCGCCAACAGGCGCTTCCGGCGAACCGGCCCGAGCCCCGGCACCTCGTCGAGCGCCGAGCGGATCATCGCCTTGTCGCGCTTCTTGCGGTGGAACGAGATCGCGAAGCGATGCGCCTCGTCGCGCACGCGGATCGCGAGATGGAGCGCCGGCGAACCCGGTGGTAAAACGATCGGCTCGCTGCGCTCGGGAAGGTAGAGCCACTCGTGCTCTTTGGCAAGCCCGGCGACCGGAATCCCCGCGAGCCCGAGTTCGTCGAGCACCTCGACGGCGACCCCGAGTTGCCCCTTGCCGCCGTCGATAAGCAACAGGTCGGGGCGCGCCGAAAAGCGCTCCTGTTTCGTGCGGTCGACGCCGAGCGCATCCTCTTCCGCGCGCTGCGCGAGGTAGCGCAATCGCCGGCGCAGCACTTCGCGCATCATCTCGAAATCGTTCGGGCCGTTCTTATACTGAATCGCAAACTTGCGATACGCAGACTTTTTTGCACGCCCTTCGATGAAGACGACCATCGAAGCGACCGGGTTGGTTCCCTGCACGTTCGAGATGTCGTAACACTCGATGCGACGCGGCAGATCGGGGAGTTCGAGCGCTTGTGCGAGTTCGTCGAGCGCGCGCGCCTGCGCGCTCTCCTGCACTTCTTGATGGGCGAGAAACGCCTTGAGATGTTGCTCGGCATTCCGCGCTACCAGGCGAAGGTAGTCGGCGCGCTCGCCGCGCTGCGGCACGAGAATCCGCACGCGTTGCCCCTTGATACCGCTTAGCCACCGCTCGATCTCTGCGCGGTCCTCCGGCATCGCCTCAAGCAACAGCTCCTTGGGAACGACCGAGGCGGTGTAGGGCCGCGCGCGCGCGCTCGCCGGTGCGGGCGCCGCGTTATCGCGCGCGACCCGCCCTTCCGGGATCGTCGAGAACGTGCGTCGCTCCTCGCCGCCGGCGCGCGAACTATAAAACTGCGTCAGAAACTCCGCGAAGATTTCCTGCGGTTCGCGCGCGGCGACGCCATCGAGGATAACGTGCTCTTGCCCGACGAGCTTACCGCCGCGCACGATGAAAACTTCCATGCAGGCCTGCCCCTGCGCCCGCGCGCAGGCGATGAGATCCATATCGATGCGCGAGCGCCAGACCACCCGCTGCCGTTCGGTGACGCGGCGAACCGCGATGATCCGATCGCGAATCGATGCCGCCGCTTCAAAACGCATTTCGGCGGCGGCAGCCTCCATCTCCGTATTGAGGCGCTCGAGCAGCGCCTCGTGCTTACCTTCGAGAAAGAGCACCACATCGTCGACGATCGCGTCGTACTCTTCGCGGCTCTGGTACCCGACGCACGGCGCCAAACAGCGCTTGATGTGGTACTGCAGGCACGGGCGCGCGCGTTTCCCGTCGATCGGCTCGCGACAGGTGCGCAACGGGAAAACCATGCGTACTAAATCGATCAGCTCGCGCAGATCGCGCGCGTTGGTGAACGGGCCGAAATATCGCGCCCCGTCGGGAGCGAGCGTGCGCGTAAAATGCACGCGGGCGAAGGGTTCGTTCGTCACTTTGAGATAGGGGTAGCGTTTATCATCGCGCATCCGCACGTTAAAGGGCGGTTGATAGCGCTTGATGAGATTCGCTTCGAGGATGAGCGCTTCGATCTCATTGCCGACGACGGTCGTTTCGATGTCGGCGACCCGCGCGACCATCGCCGCTATGCGCGGGTGGTGCTGCGCGCTTCCCTGAAAATACGACCGGACGCGATTTCGTAACGAGATCGCTTTCCCGATGTAGAGCACCTCGCCGCCCGCTGCGAGCATCTGATAGACGCCCGGCGCGTCGGGCAGTTGGGCGAGCGTGAGTTCGAGCGGCGCGGAGGCCATCGAAGGCTACAACCTTAGGCGGCGCGTTTTCGTCGCAGGAGCGCGATCCCCGTGGCCGCGACGATCGCCGCCACGACGACGACGAGCAGCAAACGAGCGTAATGATGGAAGAGCGGGAGTATCTGATCGAGGTGATGGCCGAGCGCGTTCCCCAGCAAGATGAGGCCGCCGCAGAACACCGTCGACCCGAGCGCCGTCCAAAGAAAGAACGGGGCGAGATCCATCTCGGCGATCCCCGCGGGAATCCCGTCGATCCCGCGCAGCACCGGAATAAAGCGACAGAGAAAGACCGCGAAACTGCCCCAGCGTTCGAAAAACGCGTGCACCTGATCGAGCCGATCGTGATGGAAACCGACGTATTTCCCGTAGCGCTCGACGAGCGGACGCCCGCCGAAGCGACCGACGGCATAACCGAACCCCTGCCCGACGAGTTCGGCGAGAACTGCGACCAGGATCGCGACCCAAAGGTTCCCAAGGTGCCCGGTTGCGACTAGCGCGCCCGCCGTCGGCAGAACGACCTCGCTGCCGACCGGCGCGCCGATATTTCCCAGCACCAGGGCGATAAAAAGCCCGCCGAGACCGGCGTGATCGATGAACGAGACGACGGCTTGCTGCATGGGCTCTTAACTCCGTTCGGGCGGTTCGGCGCTCGGCGCGGCGAGACGTAAAATGTGCGCGGCGCGGCTCCCGCCTTCGCGGCGCAGCGCTTCGAGCAGGTGCAGCGGCTCGATCTCGCCGTCCTCGCTCACCTCGTGAGCGACGCGGACGATCTCCTTCACCCGCGGCGTCACCAGGACTCCTTCCCAACTCCGGTCCTCACCGGTCCCGAGCGCTCGGCGCACGGCGGCGTGAACCTCGCCGATATCGATGCCGTCGCTCTCCAGCCGCTCCATGACCGCCGAATCGCGCTCTTCCAACAACGCCACGAGCAGATGCTCGGCGCCGATATAGTAATGATTGTGATTGCGCGACTCTTGCTCGGCGGTATGCATGACCCGCCGAGCTGCCGAGCCGAATCTTGACAGCAACGCCTAAAGACTTTACTCGTAGGGAAAGGGGGAAAATGGTCGGGGCGACTGGATTCGAACCAGCGACCTCTTCGTCCCGAACGAAGCGCTCTACCAAGCT